>NZ_JAHRFC010000001.1:18734-185401 GCF_020883015.1 Microcoleus sp. CAWBG640 | reverse complement strand
TTTCCAGGCAGAGCCTGGAAACGAGACAAACATAAGATTTACTAGGCTTTCCTCGTTACTAGGCTCTGCCTAGTAACGCAGATCCAGAGGCTCTGCCTCTTCTTCCATCCCATGAGGCAGAGCCTCTGGATCTGCATTTCCAGGCAGAGCCTGGAAACGAGACAAACATAAGATTTACTAGGCTTTCCTCGTTACTAGGCTCTGCCTAGTAACGCAGATCCAGAGGCTCTGCCTCTTCTTCCATCCCATGAGGCAGAGCCTCTAGATCTGCATTTCCAGGCAGAGCCTGGAAACGAGGAGTAAAACAGCTTTTCTTCCTTCTTCCTTCTTCCTTCCTTCTTATATATGTCATCATTAACCTTTCAAAACTTTCGCCATCAAAATCTTCAAGGTCGTTCTTTCAAAGGTGAGGATCTCACCAATGAAGATTTCTCTTATGCAGATATCCGAGGTGCAGATTTTACCAATGCAACTCTCAATGGAGCTAATTTCCATTACGCTCGCTGCGGAATAGCCAGAAAATCCCAAATCAACATCTTTTTAATTGTAGCACTGCTCTCGGCAATATCAGGCATAGCTGCTGTAATTGCTGTTGATAATACATTCAAATCTCTCATCCCCAAAACAACCGAGCATATCGGTTTTCTGCCAACTGCAATCATCTTATTAGTCAATGCTATGCTGTTGACTACGATAATTCGCCAAGGGATACAAAAAGCTTTAGATTATTTAGGTATTGCCACTGCTATTTTTGTACCTCTCATTGGTTTTCTCTCTGCATTCTCCAATGATAAACATCCCATACTTTCGTGGTTAAGGTCTTTTAGAAGTGGTGCCTTAAGAAGTGCCTTGTCTGGCGAAACGAAGGGTAACGATGTTCCGTTTTTAATTGTAACTTTAACTGCGGCTGTCGTTGCAACTACGATCGCCATTGTCGCTCTTCCTTTAGCCCTAACATTGGCTGAAATTGTTCTGGGGAGGGCGATTGCAGCTTTGGCTTTATTTGAAGCTGTGGCTATAAGTGCGATCGCCACCGGAATTATTGCCAGAAATTCCTTGAGATATTTAAAAGCATCTGTATTAATCCAAGCTGGAGTAGTTGACAACACAAACAATAAATGCTATGACTTCCTGAATAATTGTGTCAAAAAATTTCCCGATCCGCCTGTAGTTATTCTGGCGATCGCCGGAGCAGTCATGTTAGCTGTAGCTTTAATCTTATTAGGAACTTACATTACTAAGAGAGTTTTAACCGAAGATGATAAATATGCCATAATTCGCCAGTTAGCCATCGTCCTTGGTGCGACAGGTGGCACCAGTTTTCGCAATACTCAATTAGCCCATACTAACTTCAGTTATGCTACCCTCAAAAACACCGATTTTAGATTTGCAAATATCCACCGCACCATGTGGCATCAGGCTCGTTGTCTCGACTGGGCAAGAGTCGATGAGACAATATTAATCAATCCAGCAGTGCGAGAGTTGCTTGTCACCGGCAACGGTTATCACAAATCCTATCAAGGCATGGATTTGAGAGGAGCCAACTTGATAGGTGCAAACCTCAGTTATGCTAAACTGCAAACAGCAGACCTCAGTCAAGCGACTTTGGAAGCAGCTAATTTAGAATATGCAATTTTAAGTCAAGTTCAGGCGATAGGTGCTGATTTTAGCAGTGCCCAAATGACTGGTGTTTGCGGTTTGGGAACCTGGAATATTGATAGCACTACCAAACTAGAATGGGTTGACTGTAAGTGGGTTTATTTGCTAGAAGAACCGAAACCGGGAACGGACGATCGCGAACGCCGTCCCAGCGGTAAAGACAGCTATCAGCCAGGAGAATTTACCACTTTTTTTGCAGAGGTTGTAAATACAGTGGACTTGATTTTTAAGTATGGTGTTGACTGGAAAGCTTTCATGGAATCTTTCCAACAGGTGCAACGAGAAAATCCTGGCATAAAACTCAACATTCAAAGTATTGAAAATAAAGGCAATGGAATAGTCATTAAAATCGCGGTACCTCCTGAAACCGATAAAGCAAAAATTAACAATGATTTCAATAGTTTCTATCAAGAAGCGCTACAAGTGCTAGGAACAGAAGCACCCGCCCTGCAAAACTCAGCAGAACAGCGCCAATACTTGCTGTCAGTAATGGAGGATATAGTCAGACCATTGTCTGAACAAGTAGTCTTATTAAAATTGGAGCGTGGTGACTTGAAACAAGGGTTTGAGGTGAGTGCTGATATTTTGTGCGATCGCAAGCGTTTAGGCATAACATTAAAAGGCAAATTGCCACCAAAACCAGAAATTTCAGAAAACTATCAAAAGTGGCAAGAAATATATGACTTTAACCGTAAGCGCAACAACCGTGGCATAAGAATAGAGCAAGCTCAACTCACTAACTTTTCCATACAGGAGCTAAAAAACCAAGCTGAACAAGTAGAAATGGATGTAAATAATTGGCTAAAATCAGAACAATTTCACCAGATCAATCAGGCATTGCACGACAAGTTAAACCGCACTGACGAGGTGCGGGTAATCGTGCAAACAGAAGATAATTTGCTGCGGAAACTCCCCTGGCATCGGTGGGAGTTTTTTGATAATTACTGTCACGCAGAAGTTGCTTTAAGTCGCCCAGAATCTAACAGAGTTAAAAAATCAGTACCATCCAGAAAAAAAGTAAGAATTTTGGCAGTTTTGGGCGACAGTACAGGAATTAATCTCGATAAAGATAGGAAAATATTGGAGAATTTGCAAGGAGCCGAAACAATATTTTTGGATAAACCAAGTCGCCAGCTACTCGATCAATATCTTACAGATCAAACAGGCTGGGATATCTTGTCTTTTTCGGGTCACAGTAAGAGCGAAGTAGATGGCAGTACGGGGGTAATTTGTATCAATGATACAGATAATTTAACTGTGGAACAGTTAAAAGATTCCTTGAAAATAGCTATTCAAAAGGGTTTGGAAATAGCAATCTTTAACTCTTGCGATGGTTTGGGATTGGCGAAGCAATTAGAAGATTTAGATATCCCTCAAATTATCGTGATGCGAGAACTGGTGCCGGATTTAATCGCCCAGGAGTTTCTAAAAGCTTTTCTCAAAGCCTTTGTTGGTGGCAAATCTTTTTATGTTTCGGTGAGAGAAGCCCGAAAGCGTCTAAAAGATTATGACGGGCAAATTCCCGGTGTTAGCTGGTTGCCTGTTATCTGTCAAAATAAAGCTGAGTTTCCCAAGACTTGGCGAGAATTGCAGGGAAATGGTTGATGGTTAGTTAAATAATTCTCGATTTTGCTTTAGGATGTCAATTATGTCTGTTGTCCATCGACCTTTTAATCGCGAGAAAGACACCCACCCTATGATAAAATTAAATTCTTGTGATAAAGCCTTCACTTTGATTGAATTGTTGGTTGTGATATTTATCATTGGGATATTATCGGCTATTGCTTTGCCTATTTTTCTCAGATTAATCAACAAAGCTAAAGAAAGTGAAGCTACACAATATATTAGCTATCTGAATAAACACAAAACTGCGGAATATTCAGAAGAATCTAAATTTACTAACTCTTTCGGCGCGCTCTCATTTCCACAGCCCCAAACACCTAGTTCTGCTGCTAGTATTTTGAAATCTGTTGGCTTTTCCGTGGCAGAAACAAACAATTATTTATACGGGATAAAACTTGCCACTTATAATAACAATCCGCTGGCTGTTCAGGTAGCTTTGTCTAAGAAATTAGGGGTTCAATCTTATTTCGGAATTGTGTATATCAAAGATAACCCTATTACCTGCCCGCCAGTTTCATTACCTGTCAGCTTGTCTTCTCCGGTGTTTCAACAATTAGGAATTTTAAACAATTTAATTTCTAATCCAGGTGATTATTGCCATCAGTTGTTGTCATAATAGGATGCAATATATTCGGGTTTGATTGGAATAATTTTAGCTTGATACAGCGCTGAGTTCGCAGAATTAGATAAGAGAGATATGAATGATTGGGATGCCAACGGTCTTGATATTACTAAAATTATTACTAGCCCAAAAAATCATCTACTTCTGCTTAACTAAGTTCACTTTCTCGGATTTCCTCGTCTATCATCTGCATCGCTAATTCCTGGTTTTGTGCTGACAACTGATCGAGTTCTTCTCGGAGTATTCTTAGCTGTTCATTCAGCACCCTAATTTCTCTGTCTTGCTCCTGAATCTTTGCCTCTGCTTCAGCAAGCGTCCGATTTTTTTCTAAAATTAACTCATCTCTAGCTTCTAATTCTAGAGCATTCATGGCGGCTTTAATTACATTATAAAAATGAGATTGACTGACATCAACTTTTTTAGCAGTTTCACGAGTTTTGCCCAAAATTCCCATTTTTGAGCCTTGCTTAACTGCTAATACAAAGCCTTGATGATTTTTAATTTTTAATTCTTGGGTAAAATTCATTTGAACTAAACTGCAAGTATATCTATAACGGTCATAATAAAATTCTGCTTTCATAAAAAAGCACCCTTTTTTGATATGTAAAGTCCGGCATAACTATAGCACACAATCTGCAAATTTCACAATATTTAAGCCTGGATCGCCATTTTTGTCAAAACAAAACTTCATCATCAACAATATCTTCCGGCAACTCTATCACACCGGCAATCAACTTCCAACAAGGGTCATCTCCCTCCCAATCATCTGGCCGCCAAGGCATACTCAAACTCACCGTAACCAAACAAGCTTTTTGCGGTCGATATCCCAATTCTAACTTTCTAATAAAGACCGGATCGGTAATTGTAGCAGTCAATTTTTGGTTGTATTTGGTGACAATACATCCTTCCCATTTATTACCACCTTCAAATCTTTGAATTAGCTTTTTTACGGTAAATTTTACTACTTTGACTAATTGCAAAGTCAGGCGATCGCCTTTTGGCAAAGACTGCATATACTCCACTGTAACATATCGCAGATCGTTGTGCAAAATATATTCGTGATTGTTGCAATATTTCAACAAATATGCTGGCGGAACTTTCCCTACTTGTCGCCATTTTCCCGGTAAAATCGACAGATTTTCCGACTCAAAACCAAAGTCCGGCCCCGTCTTCGCCAAAGGAATGTCTAGAACATCCAATAATGCCGGTTCAAGTCTATTTATCTGCCGGATTTCTTTAGGAATCTGACCATCTGGTAAGTCGGAAATTGGGCGAACCCACTTACCTTGAAGTTCATTAATTCCGGCGATGCACCTTTCGCCCCGTTTCCAGGAATTAGCGAGACAAATTATCCTAGTCATTCGATTTTAGATTTGAGATTTTTTTGTGAGATACCGCACTTTTTAAAGATGATTAATCTTGACATTTTTCCACTTATCCCTGAGATATTCAGCAACTAAGCGACGGTGACAATTATGGGGTTTTGGTTCGCTACAAAGCAGACACGCACAATCCATAATATCCGGCGAAACCTTTTGTTCTATTTGTCGATCGCCCATTAAGCCCAAAAACTTCTGTTCATAAACATCCCAATCTCCCTGTTTCTTTTTATAATCATCCAAAATATCTTGAGTAGGCGCTAAATCCAGCACATGAACATACTCAATGTTACCAATGGTTCGCAGAAAATATTCTAAATCTTTCCGCTTAGCAAAACCTGCTAACTGCGATACATTATTCAGCCTTGTATCGATCACCCTGCGGACTCCCGCTTGCATCAAAGTCCCAAAAAACTCCTCAGCACTTTTTTGAGTAAAACCAATTGTAAATAAATTAATTGCTTTCTTTTGTGACATAAGCGATTTCCAATCCGTGACGATAATAAGCTGATTCTAAATCAACGATTTCATTTTTACTATCTGGTGGTAATTCAAACAAGCTTAATTGAATTGGTTCATTATTTGTTTTGCCCTTGTTAAACTTGTGGAGAAGTCTGGCTTCTAAATCCTGATGGGATTCTAAATTGCCATCGGACAGAATGTGATTAATCTGCACATTGAAGTCTTTAAGCTTGTGGCAAACTAAAATAGTCCGATGACAAGTAATCGGGTCTTTTTCCGCACACATTAAACTTATTTTATAATGGGCTGCACCTTTGAGTAAGCGCTGAATTCCTTCGGAGAATAGAGGAGTGGCGGCAATCCGTTGGTATAAAGCTTTACCGCTAAGATCGTAACAGCTTAAATCTTCCGGTCTCGCGCCCAACTCTTTACCTAAAAAAACGTATTGAATGCCGGCAGCAGACAGGGATGCTTTAATTTCCGATTGATTAAAATGGGGTAAATAACGACTAAAAGGCTGGGAACGCACATCTGCAACTGCCGTAATTCCATGTTTTTGCAGCAGTAAAATAAACGCTTCAATACTCAGATTTGAGTGACCGATCGTAAATAATTCCATGGTTTTGATTTGGCTGTTTAGTTCATGCCACCTACGAAAATATATCTCAGTAAATTGTTTTAAACTGTAGATTTATTCACAAATTTTTGAATCAAAAGCTGCAAAGTTAGCGCCATCAAACCCACAGCCGCAAAACCAAAAACACCAGCGCCCAAGGCGACAATTCCCATGACCAAAGTCCGCACAGCCGCGGCAATGTTAATTACAGTCACATTGTCAGAATGAATTGGCTTGTTAGCAAAGGTTTGGGCGATCGACAAAGTAAGCGCATACAAAGCTGCCGCAAAACCTCCCGCCATCAGCGAACCAGTCAAGCAACGTAACACCGTTGGTGGCTGAGGCGATGCCGCCGGCAAAGCATCCTGAGTAGAACTGGGAGATGCAGCACTAGAATTAGAACTAGAATTAGAATTAGTTAAATCAGGCATTTCGATTTGATATTTGCTATTTAAGATTTGAGATTTCTGGTTAATTGACCAAAATTCAAATCAGTGTTTTGTTCCATGTTAGCAGTTTTTTAAGCTGATTAGACTCCTGGTTTTCAGGAAATCCATCAGCCTCCATCGCGGTTCACCTACGGTTTCAAATCATTTCCTTCCGAAACAATCCGAATCCCGGTATTGCTAAACTTTGCTACCCAAAAATCTAAATCTGGAGAGCCGATCGCACTTTTTACCCGTTCCTGAATTTCCTGTGCTCTTTCTGGAGACTCGGCCAATGCAAACACCGTCGGCCCGGAACCGGACATCATCGTTCCCAAAGCTCCCGCCGACTCAAAAACTTGTCGCAACTGCAACACCTGGGGGTACACAGGTAGAGCGACTTTTTCCAAATCATTGTGCAGCAATTGACCAATTTTCGATCGATCTTTTTGAGCAATTGCTCCTACCATTGGGCCCGAATGCAGCCGTTCCCGGCGACAATCCAAATCCTCCGGCCCACAATAGGAACTACTGAACTGTTGGCGATAAGTTTGATAGGACCAAGCTGTAGAAATACTGAGATTCCGAAACTTTGCCAACACCAGATACAAAGGCCCACAATCGGGCAAGGGCGACAGTTTATCGCCACGCCCAGTCGCCAAAGCCGTACCTCCAGTAATACAAAAAGGTACATCGGAGCCCAAAGTTCCGCCCAACTCTTGCAACTCCGACTGAGTGAGTCCCAATTGCCATAACAAATCCATCCCGACTAACACCGCCGCCGCATTTGCCGAACCCCCAGCCAGCCCCGCCGCCACTGGAATCTGCTTGTGAATGGAAATTTCTACACCGCCGTATTTTGCCAAAGCATCGGGGAATTGCTTCGCCAACAAATCGGCTGCCCGGTAGGCTAGGTTATTCTTATCAGGAGGGACTTGGGGGTGATCGCAACGCACGCGAATTGTGTCTGTACCGATCGCCCGCAAGTCTATGCGATCTGTTAAATCTATACTTTGAAGTACCATCGCCAGTTCGTGATATCCATCTGGGCGATCGCCTATGATTTCTAAATAGAGATTGATTTTTGCTGAAGCTAGCAGAGAATATGAACGCATAGGTAATTAAGCCAAGGGTGAAATAAACCCGTGGTTGAAATTAATTGACACCAGTCAGAGTCCATTTTCTCATAACTCAAAGGAAATATTATGCTCGAATTCTGGGAAATTTGTTTTGAGTTGCGCGTCGTTGATTCCTCAAGGCCACTGCTACCTCTGGCAGAGCTGGTTAGTGTGGTTTGACCTGCTCTGAGATTCTCTAATTGCGATCGCCTATTTTTCGATCCCCATGAGGAGGACGCTCACCATAAGTTACCCAACCCTAAAAAAATAGAAAACCCAGATCCCCGCCACTGTAAACAAGTCTGGGTGCTAGAAAAATCCTTAACTTCCCACCTCAGAAATAATATGATTACTCAAATTGACCCATTGCTCCACGCTTAAATCTTCCGCGCGAGATTCAGGATTTATCTGTAACCCTTCTAGCAAATGAACTAATTTATCTAAATCCACAGCCCCTTTCAAATTATTTCGCAGCATCTTACGCTTGCTCCCAAATCCCAATTTAATCAAATTCTCTAAATGGCGCGGATTAACCGCCGGCGTTTCTATTAATCTCGGAACCAGCCGCACCACAGCAGAATCCACCTTTGGTGGGGGAAAAAAGTCTTTAGAAGGGACATCGCAAATTAACTCGCATTCCGCTAAGTATTGTACCCGCACCGACAAAGCACCAAAAGCTCTGGAACCAGCTTTTGCATAAAGTCTTTGGGCCACTTCTTTCTGCACTAAAAGTACGATCGCCTCGAAGGGTTTCGGCACCGGAACAGATATAGTTCCTAGTAGTTTTTGCAGAATCGGACCAGTAATGTTGTAAGGAATATTGGCAACAACTTTATGGGGATGTTGAAATTTGGGAAAAGCCACCAGTTGGTTGTCTAAATCCATTTCCAGTATGTCGCCTTGCAGCAGCAAAAAGTTGTCAGCCTTACCAAGTTGCTTAGCTAGGCGTTGGCACAAATCGCGATCGATTTCCACCGCCACAACAGACTCAGCTTCAGCCAGCAAGCGCCGAGTCAGAATCCCCGTACCCGGTCCGATTTCCAGCACCCGCGAACCCGACAAATTCGTCGCTTTGACAATCTTATCTAAGGCTTTCTCGCTTTTGAGCCAATGTTGAGCAAACTGTTTCCGGGGGGTAGGCGATCGCATTTTTGGAAATTTTAGCAAATTTAGTTTATAATTGTATCACAAATCAAGACATTTTGCACCAAACCAATCCCACTTATTTTTCTTAACAGATATGCAATCAACAGCAAATAGACAATGCCAAAAAATTCACTAGAACAAATAAAGTTATTTCTTCTCAATTAGTGATTTCCTTTCTTCACCATATAGCAGTCATAAATACACAGAAAGCTATTTTTTATTCCTTCTTCCTTTTTCTCAACCATGAAATTCCAACGAGTATTTGGTACATTACCCAAAACCCAAGCTAGCGCCCCCGGAAGAGTAAACCTACTGGGCGAACACACAGACTACAACGAGGGATTTGTAATTCCTACTGCAATTCCCCAGCGCGCCACAGTACAAATCGGTCTAAGCAACGACCACAAACATCATTTCTATTCAGCAGAATTGGACGAACTCATAAATTTTTCCGACGATGATACTATACCCCAAACATTCGTCAGTTATATCTGCGGCTGCATCCGACTGGTAGAAAAAGAAGGATACAAAGTACCGCCACTCAATCTTTATATTACCTCCAATGTGCCCATCGGAGTCGGTTTGTCCAGCAGCGCTGCTTTAGAAATAGCGACTCTCCGAGGGCTGCGTACACTCTTGAACATCCCCTTAGATGATGTGCGACTAGCTCAAATCGCACAGCTAGCCGAAATCCGATATGTAGGTTTTAACTGTGGCATTATGGATCAAATGGCAGCCAGTTTAGCTGACACCAACTCCATGCTATTTATTGATACTCGCAGCCTGAATCGCCGTAAATTACGATTTCCCAAAAACACAGAAATTTTAGTCCTCGATAGCGACGCAACCCACAAGCCTGCTGGTAGCCTCTACAATCAGCGACGGGTAGAGTGCGAAGCAGCCGCCCAAATGTTGGGTGTTAAAGCCCTCAGAGATATCGAAGACTCGCAAGCCGTGGAAGTATTACCCCAACCCCTGAGAAAGCGAGCGCGCTACATTGTTACTGAAAATAATCGGGTAATCGAAGCTTTTAAGCCACTACCAGCAAAAGTTTTTGGACAATTGATGAATGATTCTCACGCTAGCTTGCGCGATGACTATGAACTTTCGGTGCCATCAGTAGACACCCTAGTGGAAATATTGCAGGAAACTCCCGGAGTATTCGGTGCTAGGTTGACAGGGGGAGGTTTTGGTGGTGCTTGTGTAGCTTTGATTGAGAGTGAAAAAGCTAGTTCCATCGCCACAGAGGCGATCGCCCGTTACCAGAGTGCGGGTTATACTGGTCGTGTATTAGTGCCACCAGCGATCGCATTTTAGATGGGAAATTTTAGATCCCCGACTTCTTGAAATGCTGCGGGGATCTGCATCTTTTGGTTGAGGTAAGCTGACTACTTGCGGCCCGAAGATTGACCTTCCGTTGTCGCGATTTCTCCTGTTTCCATAAATTGTTTAAACCGACCCAAATCGTCAGCAATTTGTTGTTGGGGTGCTTCCCCAAATAGTTTAGCCACCGTAGCAGTAATCGCACCACCGGGAGGGTTATATTCTAGAACAACTTTCACCTCTGTGCCGCGTCCTTCAGGTCCCGGTTGAAAGCGCACAAAACCCGAATTTTCAACCTCAGCCCCTGCCACAGAAGCCCAAGCAATTAAGCGATTCTCTTCTTCCCGGACAATTTCTGCATCCCATTCCAAACTATGTCCCATGGGCGCGCTAGCAATCCAGTGAGAACGGCTCTCATCGATTACCTTAACGTACTTAAGATGTTTCATAAACCGGGGCAAGTTTTCAAAATCGCGCCAAAAACGGTACAATTCATCAGCGGGTTTGTTAATCGTCACCGTTTTTTCAACTTTAATGCTTTGAGGCATATCTGGTAACTTCAACTCTTCGCCAATCCCTAGGCCGCGGGCTGCTAAACCGCCCCCCGCCGCCGCCAGCAAAGCACCTCTTAAAGAACGCTGTGACAAACCGAAAAGTACCAGAGCACCGCCACCAATTAATGATGCCCAGCGCTCGGTTTCGCTGCTGTTAGGTAGGTTTTGTTTGTCGGAATTTGTAGATGTAGATTCCATTGTTTTAAACCTCGTTAATGAAGGATGGGAGACTTGAAATGCAATTTTTTAACTAATACCAATTTTAAAAAAGAATGCAACAGTAGTCTTTTTCCTCCCCTTTATAAGGGGGGGTTAGGGGGGGTCAAAGATTGTTGCACGATTTTAGAGAAATGGTATAAATTTGAATCCAAAAATCAAATTAGGGTAAGCTTGGTTTTTACTTACCCCTTAGAATTTTTGTGCGCTACTGATGGAACATTTTGAGACTCTTAGCCAACTGAGTAGGCGCGCAATTTTAGCTAGATATACTTGTCTACGCTCAGTGTTAAAATCAAGAACGTTCCTAGCAGATGACCTGCACTCATGCAAGCTAGAAATGCGGGGACGCTAAGATTGTTAAATAAAGAGGGTAAGGGCAAGGGCATTTTCGGCCCGACGTGAGGATGCCAAATTACGCGACTGAGAACTAGCAATGCTAAGATATTAGAAATAAACATCACTAGCGGTTTTTGCCAATTACCTGATGCTGTATCAGCTACAGCAGATTCTAGTACGGCTAACAAATTAGAGCTGAGCATTATTCATTCTCCCATTTTGCACAAAATCTCAGAGGTAGTCGATCGGACAAAATAGCTGAGTGTTTTTCACTGGAGTTTGCCACTATTAGCCAGTCTGGCCGTATAGATATTTCGCTATAGTGCCAGACTGGAAATGTTCGCTCATTATTAGTGAGCAATATAAGTAGGCAGAAAGTGAAGGACATCCCGTAGAACGCTATATCCAGCAAAGTCCCAGATCAAATAAGCCAAGAAACCAATCATCGCTAAGCGACCGTTCCAAAGTTCTGCTTGGGGGTTCAAGCCAAAGATGAAAGCGTTGCGGTCTTTGCCGTTGTAAGCAAGGGCATTAGGGGGTAAGTTGGTAGGACGAGTTTCCATGTTTTACATTCCTTAACAATGTTTCGCTTATCATAGTAACTATCTAGTTTTTGTATTGCTATCTGTCTATAGGCTCAAAACAAACACAAGCCCAAAGAAGGATTTGGCGATCGTAAATGATGTGTTAAGTTTTGTAAGAATTTTTGTTAATGTGCGATCGACACCTAACACCCAACACCTTCGGTGCTCAACGCCTAACGGCATCAAAGGTCTGTGCACGAGTAAATTCGCTGCTTGCCATTCTTGAACTGGCTGTGCTCAACGCCTAACGGCATCAAAGGTCTGTGCACGATTACAGACTGACTCAAACTGCATTGCAGCTATGTGCTCAACGCCTAACGGCATCAAAGGTCTGTGCACACTAAGAAGGGTTTTAGTGCGATCGAGGGCTTTGAGTGCTCAACGCCTTACGGCATCAAAGGTTTAATCACTCGTCAGGATTGTCGCCAACTCGTCAGCAATGTCGCGTGCTCAACGCCTTACGGCATCAAAGGTTTAATCACGCGATCGACGGGTACATCAATGCAACGGCTTTAACGTGCTCAACGCCTTACGGCATCAAAGGTTTAATCACACCAATAATACAACTAATACTTGAAGATTCTACTGTGCTCAACGCCTTACGGCATCAAAGGTTTAATCACTTTTAGTCGTATCTTGTTTCTGAGTCTTAAAGCGGTGCTCAACGCCTTACGGCATCAAAGGTTTAATCACAAATCAGGAAAGCCTGTGATTGTAGGGAGGGAAAGTGCTCAACGCCTTACGGCATCAAAGGTTTAATCACATCCAAGTGTTGCTCGTGCAGTTGCCGCGTCAACATGTGCTCAACGCCTTACGGCATCAAAGGTTTAATCACCTCAGCCAGAAACAGAAACAAAAACAGAAACAGAAAGTGCTCAACGCCTTACGGCATCAAAGGTTTAATCACAACATCTGACCCCTGGCAAGACGCGATCGCCACATAGTGCTCAACGCCTTACGGCATCAAAGGTTTAATCACGTAAAACTTCGGTTCTGTTCGCCGTCAGCACTATAGTGCTCAACGCCTTACGGCATCAAAGGTTTAATCACTGATCGGAGTTCAGACCGAATTCGCCCAACTGGGAGTGCTCAACGCCTTACGGCATCAAAGGTTTAATCACTCTCCCAAAGTCAAATCATTTTGGGTAATAAAGTGTGCTCAACGCCTTACGGCATCAAAGGTTTAATCACAATTTCATGCCCTCTGAGATAGTGCCGACACTCGGGTGCTCAACGCCTTACGGCATCAAAGGTTTAATCACGGCGCGCGATCGAAATGTGTTGATTTATCAGTAGTGCTCAACGCCTTACGGCATCAAAGGTTTAATCACAAGTTAGCGGAGGCGATCGCACCAGTTGTACTTTTGTGCTCAACGCCTTACGGCATCAAAGGTTTAATCACACCGTTCTAAGGTTTCCTTCATTGCTTGATTAAATGTGCTCAACGCCTTACGGCATCAAAGGTTTAATCACCGTGGATGTGGGCAGTGATTTTCTTTTTGGGTTTGTGCTCAACGCCTTACGGCATCAAAGGTTTAATCACTGCTTTAAATCTCGTAACAGTTCTCGCACCCCGATGTGCTCAACGCCTTACGGCATCAAAGGTTTAATCACCGGCAATGGAGTGCAACTTGTCACTGCTTCTCCACGTGCTCAACGCCTTACGGCATCAAAGGTTTAATCACGTATACTAGCGCTGAATCACCAAATTCAGATACCGTGCTCAACGCCTTACGGCATCAAAGGTTTAATCACCTACGACACGAGTGCATCAGGTGAGGCTCTGACCGTGCTCAACGCCTTACGGCATCAAAGGTTTAATCACAGGTCTTTTGACTGACACGCTGCATTTTTTGCGCGTGCTCAACGCCTTACGGCATCAAAGGTTTAATCACACTCTTATGTCTAGATTCCAACAAAATAGAAGAGTGCTCAACGCCTTACGGCATCAAAGGTTTAATCACCAGCGAATAGACTGGGGTTTTCGGGTAATTGAGGTGCTCAACGCCTTACGGCATCAAAGGTTTAATCACTACTTTTTTACTGGGCTGAATCGCTGCTTCTGACTGTGCTCAACGCCTTACGGCATCAAAGGTTTAATCACTTGACTCTTCCCCCAACGGCTGCTTGAGTTCCGGTGGTGCTCAACGCCTTACGGCATCAAAGGTTTAATCACAATCGTAGATGGGTGAGCGCTTGATAATTCCAGCGTGCTCAACGCCTTACGGCATCAAAGGTTTAATCACAAGCGACTTTGCAAATAGCTGAACTCGATTAAAATAGTGCTCAACGCCTTACGGCATCAAAGGTTTAATCACATTAACCAGATTAATCAAAGTAACAGTCGGTTCAAAAGTGCTCAACGCCTTACGGCATCAAAGGTTTAATCACGAATTAAGCGAATGCTTCGATAATTTGCAGTTTTGTGCTCAACGCCTTACGGCATCAAAGGTTTAATCACATGGCGGTCTCGTTGGCATAGGTTACTCTACCCAATTCGTGCTCAACGCCTTACGGCATCAAAGGTTTAATCACATTTTAAAGTGGTAATTCCTTACTGTCCAGGCGAGTGCTCAACGCCTTACGGCATCAAAGGTTTAATCACTGCCACTTTCCCATTTAAGTCGATTAATCTACCGTGCTCAACGCCTTACGGCATCAAAGGTTTAATCACAAGCTAGAATTAACAATAGTTGCATTCCAGTCAAGTGCTCAACGCCTTACGGCATCAAAGGTTTAATCACTAATGGAAATACGGGATTACTTCCTTCGGGACTGAGTGCTCAACGCCTTACGGCATCAAAGGTTTAATCACAGCGGTTCCTGAAACCCTTATATAGCAAGGCCTCCTGGCCAGTTTTGCAAGCACCCCACCACTCAACGCAGCCGGAGATAGCAATTATGGCAAAAAACCTACTAACCAGAGACATACAGCAACCCTCAAAAGCTTACACAGCCTAGGTTTTGTCAAAATGCAAGCACCTCCTCGCCTGTTAGAGAGGCCTCAAAGCCAATCAGGTAAAGGTTTTGAACCCCATAAAAGCCTAGTTGATTTCTTCACAACCAGAGGTGCTTGCATTTTAGGAATATCCTAAGAGCTTTCATCAACAGACCAAGTACCAAAACTATTTTAAGCGACAATGGCTTCAACACACCGATCGGACCCAGGAATCACAAACAAATTATCCTGCTCGGCCAGGACTCACATAAAATCCTCTCTTCACCGGAATTATTAAACTCTCTCTCTTCTCTTCCTTCGCGTCCTACCCTACGGGAACGGCTTCGCCGAACGCGCCTTCGCGGTTAAATCATTCCGATACAACCGGAAGTGGTATCATTTCACTTCCTGGTGCCAATTTTCCCGATCGCCCACCATCCTCCACCATCCTACACAGAACACGATCGCCCTTAGCATCACTAAAATAATTAGATAAACAGAGCGATCGGGAGAAAAAGTTATCGAAACCATCTACGGCAATCTTCAAGGTTTAAAGTCCAGTCAGCTTAAACAACTCGAAAAGCTTTACCACCAGAGACTTCCAGGCGATCGCCTGACCACGACAGAATTTGCCCAGCGCCTCGCCGCCATCAGCACCGAAATAGACAAACCCATCTGCACCTACATCAATCGTCGCGGACAAGTAATTCGCGTCGGTGTCGGTACTCCCCGCCAAACCCAGATTCCGCCCCTAGAATTGCCCCGCTACGGCGGAGGTCGTCTCAGTGGCATTCGCTGCATCGCCACCCACCTGAAGCCAGAAATACCAAGCGAAGCAGCCCTGACAGCTATGGCAATTCAGCGCTTGGATGCCCTAGTGTGGCTGACTTTGACAGGGGGAGGATTTCAGCGACGGGGTGGGGGTGCAACAGGTTACATCCAAGAAACCTATCTAGCTCACCTGATACCTCAAAAAGACCAAGCAACTTTTGATTTTTCAGTGTTGACTTCTGAGTTAGAAGAAGGTTCAAATCCGGTAGAAAAACCATCTATTGAAAACTCACAAATCAAAACTCAACACTTTCCCTGGAAAGTGTCTGAACCTCAGAATTTGGATTACCTCAGCAACCAAGATTTTCTGGATTTAGTAGAAGGACTCGAAGCGGATTTTGAAAGGGAATTTGTCGCCAGACAAGTTGATGCCGATCAAGATAAAGTGCTGCTAGTAGGTGTCATGACTCAGGAAATTACCCTGCTAGATTTTGAGGATGGACTAGCAGAAATCACCAGGCTAGTTGACAGTGCAGGGGGTCAGGTACTGCAAACAGTGCGCCAAAAGCGATCGCGCCCCCATCCCCAAACCGTTGTAGGTGAAGGTAAAGTTCAGGAGATTTCTCTGACGGCTCAGACAATTAGCGCTAACCTCGTAGTATTCGATCGCGACCTTTCCCCCGCACAAATACGGAACCTAGAAACTCAAATCGGTATTCGCGTAGTCGATCGCACAGAAGTAATACTCGACATTTTCGCCCAAAGAGCGCGATCGAGCGAAGGTCAATTGCAAGTGGAACTAGCTCAACTGCAATACAGCCTGCCCAGACTCAGAGGTCGGGGTCAAGCCATGTCCAGACAAGGTGGCGGCATCGGTACCAGAGGGCCTGGGGAAACCAAACTGGAAACAGAACGACGGACAATCGCCAAACGCATTGCTCGATTGCAGCAAGAAGTCAATCAACTACTAGCCCACCGCTTCCGACTGCGACAAAATCGCCACCACCACGAAGTACCCTCCGTCGCCATCGTCGGCTACACCAACGCCGGCAAATCGACTCTACTCAACCTGCTCACCAATTCCGAAGTGTACGCCGCGGACCAGTTATTTGCTACCCTCGACCCCACCACCCGACGGTTAACCATTCAAAGTCAAGTCCCTGGGGAAATGCTGTCCATCGTCCTGACAGATACAGTGGGCTTTATTCGGGAACTACCCCCCGCCTTGATCGATGCTTTTCGCGCCACCCTCGAAGAAGTGACTGATGCCGATGCTTTGCTGCACGTAGTCGATCTCTCTCATCCAGCGTGGCAAAGCCAAATTCGATCGGTCATGAATATTTTGACAGATATGCCTGTAACCCCTGGGCCAGCCCTTGTAGCCTTCAACAAAATCGACGCAGTAGATGAGGAGACCCTCGCCCTAGCGCGAGAAGAGTTTCCCCAAGCCGTATTTATTTCGGCGGCCAAAGGTCTGGGCCTGGAAACACTCCGCGAGCGACTAGCTCAGCTCATTCAATACGCCCTCTGCCTGCGGTAAATACTTAAAGATGAGTTTTAAGTAGTTGACAACCGTCAAAATACTTACATATACTGAGATAAAACCCTAAGTGATTGTAAGACTATGGAATGGTAGTCAAAGTGGGTTATTGCAAAGTACAATGTAGTTGAGTGAGTTGTCCCCCACCTAAATCATTACTTTGAGGAGGCACTATTCCAGGTAAAAATACTCTTTGCTGATGGCGGTAATAGCTGTTAGTCAATCAAAATTTCCAAAAAAATGTGGCAAAGCGGCGTAAATCACAAATTGTTGACAGAATGTGAAATAAAATAAAGTTATTCTAGTTTTGGGCGATCGGCTCAAACACTAAAGAGACCTTTACAAGCGCCCGCTTGCTCCCAAGTCAAGTTATTCTAATAGCATCAAATCTGTTGTCCACACAGTGCCTATATCGAGCACTACTTGCATCATCCGATATGATCCGATTTTACCACTGTTTAACTAAATAGTTATGTGTACGCTCCTGGCAAAACTAAAAATTGGACTCTCTGCCACAGTCGCGACAGGGTTCTACTACCTAGCTGCGGCTCCTCCGGCGACCGCAGTAGACGTGTGCGGGCCGGGAAATTTTTCTAGTGCCTGCGTCACCCCCGCACCAGACACAGCAACAACAGCCTCACCAGCACCGATACCAGACCGAAGCGTTGCCTCACCAGCACCGACACCAGACCCAATCGTTGCCTCACCAAGCCCAAGCCTAAGCCCAAGCCCAAGCCCAAGCCTAAGCCCAAGCCCAAGCCCAAGCCTAAGCCCAAGCCCAAGCCCAAGCCCAAGCCCATCACCAGCAGCAGTAGTTACACCAGACCCGATACCACTATTGACAGAGCCAACACCATTAGCATCACCATCACCAGCAGCGATAGTCCCGTCAGTGTCAACACCAGCACCGATACAGAGTCCGGTGCCGACTTTTAACATATACACAGCCACACCCGTGAGAAGCTCAACTTCTATTCCAGAACCCGGTAGTGTAATTGCACTGCTTCTGACTGGTGCAGGAGTCGTGACTTCGCTCAAAAAACGAAATAAACAAGTTGGTCAGCAGCGCTAGGCTGGTGCAAGGCGCTGCTTGTCTAAAAAATGTCTCCGTTCCTTGAAGCACGGGTGATTTTTTGTTTTTAGGGGGATCGCAAAAAAAGTATAAAAAATCACATTACGACAGTAGCGCGGAAAATATTATATAAAAATTTAAATAAGATTTGTTAAAATTAGTTCAAGAATATAGTGATGGTGGAAAAATCCGATGTCCCCTAACGTAGAAATTTACACTTGGAGAACCTGCCCGTTTTGCATTCGCGCCAAAGCATTGCTGAAGCGCAAAGGGGTGGAGTTTACAGAGTACGCGATCGACGGAGATGAAGCAGCACGAGCTAAAATGAGCGATCGAGCTAACGGACGCCGCTCTTTACCCCAGATATTCATCAATGACGAACACATAGGTGGCTGCGACGATATCCACGAACTAGAAGATATGGGCCAGCTAGACACCATGCTAGGAAAATAAACATTATTTTCATACGAAATTTGACTCAAACCAATTCATAAGTGCCAACTGACCATGAAATTTGCATTCATCATCGATCCCCTCGACAGGCTAATTCCAGGCCATGATAGCAGCGTAGCACTGATGGAAGCAGCCCAAACTTTGGGTCACGAAGTCTGGGTGACTCAAGCCAACGAGTTAAGCGTCATCGGTGGTAAAACCTGGGGAATGCTGAGTTCGGTGACACTAACCCCAGTAAATTTGGTAGAGGGACGTTGGGTGGCGGCTGAGGTTTGGTACGAGGTAGAAGCACCAACTTTGCAGCCTCTAGAAGCAATGGACGCAGTATTTATGCGTACCGATCCCCCAGTGAATGTGCCTTACCTCTACGCTACTTACCTGCTTGACTACATCGATCCTGCTAAAACTTTGGTAGTTAATAGTCCAAAAGGATTGCGGGATGCCAATGAAAAAATGTACGCTTTGCAATTTGAGGGAGCGATCCCAGAAACAATTGTCTCTCAAAGTAAACAGGTAATTCGGCAATTTGTGGAGAAAAAAGGAGCAGCAGTGCTCAAACCTTTGGGTGGAAAAGCTGGGGAAGGAATTTTATTTTTGGAAAAGGGCGATCGCAACCTCAACTCCCTGGTGGAAATTAGCACTCACCAAGGTACTGTTCCAGTAATGGTTCAGACTTATCTGCCGGAAGCAAAAGATGGAGACAAACGGATTATATTATTGAACGGTAAGCCGATCGGTGCAATCAACCGCATTCCCACCGGCAATGAATTTCGTGGCAACATGGCCGTGGGTGGCCGAGTCGCAAAAACCGAAATTAGCGATCGCGAACTGCAAATTTGTAGTCAGTTAGCACCAGTGCTACAACGGGACGGATTGTACTTTGTGGGAATTGATATCATTGGCGGTTATCTCACCGAGGTTAATGTCACGAGTCCTACAGGGATCAGAGAAATCGACTTGTTTAATGGGGTGAGTTTGGGCAAAGAAGTAATAGAATGGGTAGTTAGTCAGTAGTTATTAGTCAGTAGTCAGTAGTCAGTAGTCAGTAGTCAGTAGTCAGTAGTCAGTAGTCAGTAGTCAGTAGTCAGTAGTCAGTAGTTATTGGTTATTTACTACTAATTAGCAATGCCCAATTCCCAATTCCCAATTCCCAATTCCCAATTCCCAATTCCCAATTCCCAATTCCCAATTCCCAATTCCCAACTATTAAATTATGTCTAAAATTGGCGTTGCAGTAGTCGGTACAGGTTTCGGTCAAAAAATTCACATTCCCGGATTCCAAGCCCATCACCGCACAGAAGTTGTGGCTGTTTACCACCGGAACTTAGACAAAGCTCAGGCGATCGCCTCTAGCCAGAATATCCCCCATGCTTGCAACTCCATAGAAGACATAATTGCCATCCCAGAAGTAGCAGCAGTCAGCATTTCCACCCCGCCATTTCTGCATTTTGAAATGGCAAAAAAAGTCTTGGCAGCAGGGAAACACTTATTGCTAGAAAAACCCACCGCCCTCACAGCAAATGAAGCTAGAGAACTCTACAAATTGACCAATAAATCTCAAACAAACCCAGAATCCCCAAGTGCTAAAACCATCGCAACCATGGATTTTGAGTTTCGCTTCATCCCCTCTTGGCAAATGCTAGCCGAATTATTAGCCACAGGATATGTGGGAGAAAAACGTTTAATTAAAATAGACTGGCTGGTATCGGGCCGTGCTGACGCTAATCGCCCTTGGAATTGGTACTCGCAAAAAGATAAAGGGGGCGGTGTTTTGGGCGCTACAGGTTCCCATGTCTTTGATTATATTAACTGGCTGTTCGGTCCAGTGAAGAGACTTTCTGGACAATTAATCACAGGAATTTCAGCGCGCCCCGATCCGAATGAGTCGGGAAAATTAAAACCAGTAGATGCAGATGATTCTTGCACTTTGATGCTGGAATTAGCAGACGGCACCCCTTGTCAAGTTTGCTTGAGTTCTGTTACCTATCAAGGGCGGGGACACTGGGTGGAGATTTACGGAAGTAAGGGGACTTTAGTTTTGGGAAGCGACAACCAGCAAGATTATGTCCACGGATTTCGCCTGTGGGGTTCCCAAGGCCCAGAACCTTTAGCTGAAATCAAAATTCCTCAAAGATTGGAGTTTCCTCAAGTTTATCCAGACGGGAGAATTGCACCGTTTATTAGAGTAGTAGATAAGTGGGTAGAAGCAATTGATGGGGGTGAATCTTTGATACCGTCTCTGAGGGAAGGGGTTTACTCCCAGTTGTTGATGGATTTGACTCAGGAGTCTCATGCGACGGGAACTTGGGTTGATATACCGAATTTGGATAAATTTTTGAGTGGTAAGTAAGTCAACAGTCAACTGTCAACTATAAAACCAATGATCCGACAAATTTGGCAACGCATCCTCAACCTGTGGCGGCTTCTTCAGCGGCGTTTCCGCAAACAACCTGCAACGCCACCGCCAAAGCCTCCGATTCGCTCTTTTGGGGAATACGAACAGAAATTCATGGCACTGTTAGAGGGTGTTGCAGAAGGCTGGAGTCGGGGCGAAATTAAAGGCTTTTTAATCGGTAGCAAAATCAATGATGCTGAGTGGGTAAACTGGCTGCAAGAATTTGGAGAAAGGTTGCTGGTATCGCCGGAAACGCATTTAGAATTGGGTGGGCGGATGGTGCGGCTGGGTGAGATGAATTGCGGGAGAATTAGTGAGGTTGCGGGGAATATTGGTAGGGAATTGTTGCCGCCCGTAAAAGGCAAAGAAACCCGGTTTTTTCCTGTTTCTGGGGGTGGTAAGGAAGTATTTCCGCCAAAAAACCCGGTTTCTGACAACCCGCCACCAAAGCGTAAAGGAGAAGTCAGTCAACAGGCTATAGAATTATTTAACCAAGGAGTCGATCGCTATTATGCAGGAGATTTAGCAGGGGCGATCGCAGCCTTCGAGAAAGCCTTAGAAATTGACCCCAAATACCACGATGCCTGGAACGGGCTGGGCAATGCCCTAGGAGATGTGGGCCGCAACAGTGAGGCGATCGCAGCCTTCGAGAAAGCCTTAGAAATTGACCCCAAATCCCACATTGTCTGGAACGGGCTGGGCAATGTCCTAAATGATTTGGGCCGCAACAGTGAGGCAAAAGCAGCCTACGAGAAAGCCTTAGAAATTGACCCCAAATCCCACTTAGCCTGGAACAACCTGGGCAATGCCCTAAGAGATTTGGGCCGCAACACAGAGGCGATCGCAGCCTTCGAGAAAGCCTTAGAAATTGACCCCAAATACCACTTGGCCTGGAACGGGCTGGGCGCTACCTTAAATGATGTGGGCCGCAACAGAGAGGCGATCGCAGCCTACGAGAAAGCGTTAGAAATTGACCCCAAATTCCACATTGCCTGGAACGGGCTGGGCGCTACCTTAAATGATGTGGGCCGCAACAGTGAGGCGATCGCAGCCTACGAGAAAGCGTTAGAAATTGACCCCAAATTCCACATTGCCTGGAACGGGCTGGGCGCTACCTTAAATGATGTGGGCCGCTACAGCGAGGCGATCGCAGCCTACGAGAAATGCTTAGAAATTAAAGGCGATCAATTCTGGGCAGCTTGGGCAAATCGAGGTTTCGCATTTATCGACTCAGGGCGCTACATTGAAGCCATTCAAAACTGGGATAAAGGCTTGCAAAAATATCAGCCCAGCAACCGCGACTATCGCCTCGCTTGTGGCCAATTGCACCAGCAAAAAGGCAAGGCACACTACAAACACGCCAAACAAACATTCACTTATTTTGAATCTTTCCACAAAGCCAAAGCCAGCTACGAACAAGCCCGCGAATTCTTGAAATCGCCCCTAATTCCAGAAACTTATTTAGAAGTAATGCAAGGCTTAATTACCGTCTGCCGCAGCTTGGGAGATCCCAAAACCAGCGATTATCTTACCGAAGCAAAAACCGTCTTAGAAAATTTACTTTTAGACAATGAAACTCACCCCGAAATCAAACAGCGACTCCAGCGTAAATTTGCCGGACTTTACCAACTAGAAGTTGATATGTTTGTCGAGGCTGGCGACAAAGAAAATGCCCTGGAAAAAGCGGAATCGCGGAAAAACTTTTGCCTGCAATGGATGCGCGCAACTTCACAAAACCGCACCGCCAGCCCGACTTATTCCCAAATCCGAGACTTACTGGCAAACAACACCGAAACGGCAATTATTTACTGGCATCTCAGCCCAGTTTCCCTGACTGCTTTTATCATTACCCTAGACAAGTTTAAAGTCATCGCCACACCTGTCACCGATATATTCGCAAAGCGCGACAGTCAGAGTTTAGAAAAATGGCTAGAAAACTGGAAAACCAATTATCAAAACTACTGCCAAACTACCAACAAACAGCAAAGCAAAGAATCCCATCCCTGGCGCGAGTCAATGACAGCGCAATTGCAAAAACTCGCTGACATCCTCAAAATTCCCGAAATTTGTACGCACCTCACCAATATCCAAAACTTAATCTTAATTCCCCACCGGGACTTGCACCTACTGCCGCTAGATTCGCTGTTTCTGCCTCCCTTCCCACTGGAGGGGGTAGGCACGGGGGCACTACCCCTACAAAACCCTGGTAGGAGCAATCCGCCCGTGGTTGCCCCCAAAATCCGCACCATCACCCGCCTACCCAGCGCTCAAATTGCCATCCAACAGCAACAGCAAAACCCCACGGAAATCGCACCCAATTCAATGCTGATGGTAGAGCACTCGCAAGGCAAAAGCGCCTTAAAATTCACCCAAATCGAAGCAGCCGCCATCAGTCAAATTAACCAGACTAATCGCGCCTCCAATGCAGCCACGAAAACCGCAATTATTGAAGCCCTAAAATCCAATAGTGGCATCTTTCATTATACAGGTCACGCCTACCACAACACCGAAAAGTCCGAGAATTCCGCCTTACTTTTAGGCACCGGTGAAGAATTGACATTAACCGACATTTTGCAGTTAAAATTAGTCGATTATTACCTAGTCTGCCTCAGCGCTTGCGAAACAGGTATCACCAAGAAAGGCGAGTTAATCGATGAATTTGTCGGCATAGCCAGCGGCTTTTTGCCGGAGACTAATTATGTGATCAGCACTCTGTGGCGAGTGGACGAACGTTCTAGTGCTTTGTTACTGATTTATTTCTACCAGTTATGGAAGCAGGGAATCCAGCCACCGGCAGCCCTTCAACAAGCCAAAGATTGGCTCAGGGAACTGACGAATGGTAAGCTAGGAGAGTGGTACGCGGGAGAGTTGTTACCTTTGCTGAGAGAGGCTGAGTTTAAAAGCATATTCTTTTTTGAAATGGAAGCTTCGCGGTTGCAAGAAATTTTAGATATAATAGATGAGAAACCCTATGAGCATCCTTACCATTGGGCTGCTTTCACTATCACCGGCAACGGCTAATACCAATTTAATGTGAAGTTGCATATATCTCGATCCCCCTAAATCCCCCTTAATAAGGGGGACTTTGAGAAGACTCTTGTCCCCCCCTTATTAAGGGGGGTTAGGGGGGATCAGATTCTATGCAACTTCGCCCAACTCTTGATTTTAAAATAAAGTGTTGGGTTTCGCTATCGCTCTACCCAACCTACTGTATCTTTCACTATCACCGGCAACGGCTAAAATATTATGACTTCTACACAAGTTACTTTATCGGGATTCGATCAGTTTGCGCCGAAAGCTTTTTTAATCGCCCTCGCGAGATATGAAGCACCTCTTTCGCCTGAGTTGATAGCTGAAGTGAATGATGTTGGTGCGGCTTTGGTGAATGGCGAGTTAGAAAAAGCGTCTACACTTATTAGTATAGCTCAAAAAGATGCGGCTTTTTATGAAGATTTTAAGAACGCTTACAAGGCGTTGCAGACACTTGATGAGTCGGAGGAAAAGAATAAGCATTCGCGTAAGTTAGATGAAACTACTCCTCCACGGGAGACTGATGATGATGATATTGAAAATTTTTTAGCCCCACCTTTGACTGATGCTAATCCGCAGAATAGGGCAAAGCGGTTGTTGGGACAGGCTAGTGATTTGGTGGAACGGGTTTATCGATTGATGTTTTGATGATTACCCAAGAAACCGGGTTTTTTACGAAGTTGAAGAGTCCAATGCAATGTTGTTATGAAAACCCGGTTTCTGCTTTTGGGGCTGGCAGATACGACCAAGAAACCGGGTCAACACGCCTAGATGGGCGAAGCATTCGCGTTTGAAATCTCTGATATAACCTATAGGATATGGGCGCGAATGCTTCTCCCCTACAAAAATGCGATGCACCCCGCTGCTGTACCTCATAACAGCAGGAACCGGTGTAAATGAGGTGTTTTGGGAAAAAATTAGTTTCTGAGTCATGGGCTGGCGTATATTTAAGAAACCGGGTTTTCCGTTAGGTTAAATGTTGAAGGCGATGTTTTGGGAAAAAACCCGGTTTCTGCCTCCATGTTATATAAGTACCGGGCGAAAGTAACCATTAGAAACAGATTTTATGCTCAAATTAGTTGACCCTACCCTGAATTTATTTAGCTACACTCTTAAACAAGGGTTGGGTGTCGGTGAACCGGAAACTCGCAAAGTCTACCGCAGATTTTTAGATGATTTGTCTTCACAACTTCAAGAAAAGCTGACTGTTTCTTTTACTCCCGAACAAAAACAAAAATTTCTGGCACTACAGAAGAACAAGGAACGGTTGGTCAGTAATTACAACCAAATTGTGGAGATGAGAAATACTTCTCGTCTGAATCTCCAGAAGCTGATGGATGCGATGGGGAAATTGTCTCAGTTTACGATCGACCTTAATTATCTAGAATTTCAATACAGTACAATTAAGGTTAATCTGGAAAAGTATGAGGCTAAGTTAGTTGAAATTAAAACTAAGGCTAGACTTAGTGATGATTTGAGATTTTTGCAGGATTTTTTCAACAAGGCTGAACAAACTTATCCTAAGCAAATCCAAAAAGATATTGACAATTTCCGTCCTTGTTTGGAAATTTTGCAGAGTCTGACTGATACAATTAGAGGTACGGTTGAGATTCGGAAGGCTGAGAGCGATCGCACTTTTCAGACTGCTGTCGGCATACTTGGAGTCGGACTATCAACTGGTGGCACTGTCGCTTCCGTAGCTTCTGCAACTGCTAATTTTAAAACAGAAATAGCACAATATCCCAAACTCAATTTTGCCATAAATATGGTGCCAATTTTTTCTCCTGGTTCGGAACTGAGGTTGATTCTGGGATCTGGTATTCTATCAGCATTAGCGGCTAGCTTGGTGACAGCGATAATTATAGGTGTGTGGTTGCGAATTTTCCGGCGTTAGTTTCGGTAATTTAAAATTGAGATGAGTCCTAATTACTCTACCAAGCCCCAAACCCGATAAACTAGATAGATAAACTCGATCGATCCCTATATCCAGAGTCGGTAGTTGTGAATGGCGCGCCCTGAAAGTCCTTGCCTCAGTATAGCGATCGCTCGCCTGAAAGCCGCTGGGGCAAACCATTTTGCTACCTGGGTTCTACAGGCCCCCTATCCCAGCGGTTACGTTCACCACGATTGTATGTGGCCCCCCACCCTATCCCAAGCGTGGCAAGCTTGGCAAGAGATGTTCTCCTCCTCCGGGACAATTCACCAATTGCCCTCAAATTCTGATGGTAGTTTCATCTCTGTGGAACATAGCCAAAAAATAGTCGAAACAACCGAAAAACCAAGCCCTTACTCCCTACAGCTACCTCCATTTTCAGGAGTATCCGTCCACGTCCCTCAAAGGGGTGGCGGTGACAGGGGGGAACCAACTCCGCCGCCACAACCGACTAGCTACAGCAGTCGCTTGATGCAGCATTTTGGCATCAACCTTTGGCAGTGGCTGTTTGAAGGACCAATTCAAGGTAGTCTCCAAGAAAGTAAAGGTATCGCGATCGGACAAAATCAACCTCTACGAGTACGACTAGACTTGCGGGAACCCTATTTAATTGCTTTACCTTGGGAAATTATGCAGCCTCAAGCCGGTCAACCGGCAATTTCTCTGTCCCAACAATTGCTGTTTAGTCGCACTACCAGCAATGTTGAGCCTTTGGGGCCGCTGCGTCTGGCCGATTCGCTCAATATTTTGTTAGTTTTGGGACAATCAGATCCTGGCAGTGTTGTCAATAGTCAATCTTCTAGCACAAATCATCGTCAGTTGCATTTGGAAAAAGAAGCACTAGCCTTGCGTCTGGTTCTGGAAAATGCTAATAAAACCGACGACAGTGGTAAATACTCCGAGGTTAATGTTCCCACTCACGTCGATACTCTGATCGAACCCACCCCAACAGAATTAATTTCTCGCTTGGAAACACAAGCCTATAACATCTTGTTTTATGCCGGCCACGGGATGCCGGGGCCTGATGGAGGTTTGTTGTTTTTGGGGCCGGACACGATTATTAACGGCACTGAACTGGCTCAGGTTTTAGTCCGGTGTCGGGTGACGTTGGCAGTATTCAATGCCTGCTGGGGAGCTCAGCCGGCCATGGAGACGGTTGATTCTAGCAGTGGCCAGAAACAGGCGATCGCCCGCAGCAGTTTGGCAGAGGTATTGATCCATCATGGGGTGCCGGCGGTGTTGGGGATGCGGGATTCGATCGCCGATCGCGAAGCCCTGAGTTTTATCCAAACTTTCGCCCAAGCTTTGGCTGGAAGGATGTCCATCGATCGGGCTGTGGCGATCGCCAGACAGCAGCTACTAACGCTTTACAAGTTCAATCAACCGGCTTGGACACTGCCGGTGCTGTATATGCACCCGGAGTTCGATGGTCAATTGACTGAACCGGTAGATGACATCAAAACAGAATTACCTGTAAATTCTGCTACTTGGCTGGGACGTTTGCCCTCCTGTGCTTATTTGCGGGGGCGCGATCGAGAAGAGGAAACAGCCCAAAGTTCTAACCCCAATCAGGTTTGGCCAATTCGGGGTGGAATGGTGCGAGTCGGACGTTGGGAAGAAAACGATGTGGTGATTCGAGAACAGTGGGTTTCTCAAAAACACGCGGAAATTTTCTGTCGCAACAATATCGAAGATGGCCGGGAAGAACCTCGCTACTTCCTGCGGGATTTCTCTCGTTATGGCACTCTAGTCTTGGGGGATGAGGGATGGCAAAGGGTTCACCACCAGGAACTGTTGTTGCGATCGGGCACTCAGCTAAAATTTGGCAGTTCTCAAGGTCAGATTTTTGAGTTCACGATCGAGGTGCCAACAACTTCTACCTAAAATTAAATGGATTGCGGAACCAATACAGGTGATAGTGTAGCTAGTTTTAGCAATCGGCGATCGGGACAGCAAAGTTTTAGACATTGAGTCTCAAGTCTAGAGTTAAAAAAAATATTCACAACTCGCAACTCATACTTCCCATTCATCCCGTTCTGTATTTTTTTCCCATTTAGGTATTAAATTATGGCTCCCCAACCTTCTGATTCTCAATATTTTCGCGACTGTGAAACTCAGGTTGAGATGGAACTTCTGGCAACAATTGTTCAGACCGATGTTGCTTATCCCTGGAATCCTGCACAGGTTGAATCAGAATCTTATTTGATGGCTTTAGAGCAAGAATTTGCAATATCCGATTCCTTCAGCGACACGGATATTGCCCAGAAGTCACAATTATTATTCTCGCAATTAGAACAAGTCTGGCTAACCACAACTTTGCAAAAGTCTTTGCGGGATAAATTTGTGAGTTTTCCTCAAGATTTACTCGCCAGCATCGCACAAAGTGTCCAAAATGCCACGGTCAAATATCAATATTTAGCCGACCAAATGGTAGAGTGCGTGTTAGATATTTTACCTCAGTGGGATGAGGAAGATTTGCAAGTTTTATCCCGTCCTTTGGCCTATGCGATGCGAGATGTTGAAGGGGAAGGGGGAGAATTAGGGATGGTTTTTAGCAAACCTTGGGCAGAATTGTCGGAAATAGAACGGGCTAAATATAGTTTGACTGTGGCGCGCTATGCAATATCGCAATTGGAAGTTTCTGATTGAATGTTATGTAGTTTACGGTTAGACCTGATTTATTTAACCGCAGAGGAAGCTCTTGACGCAGAGGAGGAGAAGAGAGTGCGTTGAAGAAAATTGTGAAAATGTTAAAATGTGTTTACATTGTGTTTGAAAGCTTTTGTAGACTCGATCGGGCATTTCACATTTATGACAAATTCCAGATTTCACCTTCGAGACTTTAAACGCCCCGTGCCGATCGCCACCTTAGTCCTATTAGGGGTAGTGGCTTTCGTAAGTGCGATCGTCGGGGCGTGGTTTTCCCATGAAGGCACTGTCAGCGGTATTTTTGCCCAAATCAATATTTGGCAACAAAACCCGCCTGTGTGGCTCGAAGTGCCTGCTGTCAGCCAGATGTATTTATTACTCCCGACTCTCATCCTAGTATCAACAGTCTTCGCTGTATTGAAAATTTCGCCTCAGCCCCAGAAATGGTCACAGGCTGTGGTAGTTGCGATAGTTTTGGCTTTAACAATTCGCTACTTCTTGTGGCGATCGCTCGCTACTCTCAATCTCAGCAGTCCCCTCAATGGTATCTTTAGTTTGGGGCTGTTTTTCCTAGAAATGTTAATGGTTTTCACTAGCAGCAGTCTACTTTACTTCACGCTGAGAGTGAAAGATCGTGGCAGAGAAGCCGATCGCATGGCTGTTGCCGTTGAGTCAGGATACTTTTCCCCTTCCGTAGATATTTTAATCCCAACCTACAACGAACCAGCCTTTATTTTAAGGCGCACAATCATCGGTTGTCAAGCCTTAGAATATACCAATAAAAAAGTATATTTACTCGATGATACTCAACGTCATGAAATCAAATTATTGGCAAAAGAACTCGGATGCGAATATATAAGCAGACCAGATAATCGCCACGCAAAAGCTGGCAACATAAATCATGCCACAGCTTTAACCAATGGAGAACTCATAGTTGTTTTCGATGCCGATTTTATTCCAACCACCAACTTTTTAACCAGAACTGTAGGATTTTTTCAAAATCCAGAAATTGCCCTTGTTCAAACTCCTCAAAGCTTTTACAATCACGACCCCATCGCCCGCAACCTCGGATTAGAAAACATTGTTACTTCCGAAGAAGAAGTATTTTATAGACAAATTCAACTCCTCAAAGATGGTGCAGAAAGTGTAATTTGTTGTGGCACATCTTTTGTCCTCCGACGCAGCGCTTTAGAAGCAGTGGGAGGCTTTGTCACAAATTCCATCTGCGAAGATTATTTTACGGGAATTCGGCTATCAGCAAGTGGATATAGTTTAGTTTATTTAAATGAAAAATTAAGTGCAGGTTTAGCTGCGGAAAATATAGATGCTCACCTAACTCAAAGATTGCGCTGGGCGCGAGGCACCCTCCAGGCATTTTTTATCGATTCCAATCCTTTAACTATTCCGGGGTTAAAATTGCGACAAAGACTGTCTCACTTGGAAGGATTGGTGCACTGGTTCACCAGTTTAAGTAGAGTTTTATTACTGTTGATGCCTTTGGCTTACTGGTTTTTAGGCATCCTTCCCGTGCGGGCAAATTCCCAGGAATTAGTGTATTTCTTTCTGCCTTATTATTTAGTCCAAATTACGGTGTTTTCTTGGCTAAATTACCGATCGCGGTCTGCTTTACTTTCTGATGTCTACTCCTTTGTCCAGTGTATCCCTTTAGCGATGACGGTGGTGAGTGCCATGCTCAATCCGTTTGGGAAGGGATTTCAGGTGACACCAAAAGGACTTGCTAGCGATCGATTTCATTTTAACTGGAATTTGGGATGGCCTCTGATCGTCTTGTTTCTAGTTACCGCTTGGGGTTTGTGGCAAAATTTAAATATTTATTTATTTCACAATATTGGTAGTGGACAGGAAGTAGCAGCAAGCGCCGATGCATTAAAAGGGATGAGTTTTGGCTGGATTTGGAGCGTTTACAACTTGCTGATGTTGGGGATTGCGCTACTAATTTTGGTGGATATTCCTAAACCGGATATTTACGAATGGTTCAATTTACGCAGGGTTGTACAATTGAAGATTGGGGGTACAACTTTTTGGGGTATAACTACTGTAATTTCGGAAAGTGGTGCGGAAGTGGCTCTGACTCAGCAGCCGAGTTTTGGGCCCAAAGGTAAAGCTAACAAAAATAGTTTGATTACAGCCGAAAATTTGCCCAAATATGCTGTGAGGGGAAATGTTTCCCAGGGTGCAACATTCAACTCAAGCCAGCCATTCCAATCAATGCTTGAGTTGGAAACAGAGAGTAGTTTTCCTACAGATTTGATAGATTGTGCATCGGCTACTTTGGAAATTATGGAAGAGCAATGTTTGATTCCTGTGGCTAAGATTGAGTTGGTGAGGGATAAATTATTGCAGTTGGATTCAAGTTTTCAGTCGGCAGAATTTCCGACAGTCCGAATTGCCTTCGATCGCCTAAATATTAACCAACACCGTTGTTTGATTGAAATGCTCTATTGTCGGCCTGGACAGTGGCAAGGGGTAGAAACACCGGGAGAATGGCGATCGCTTTGGTTGTTGTTGAGAATTGCTTTGAAACCACGGGCTATTTTTGAAAGAAATCGACCCGTTAGGGCGATCGCCGTTTCGCAAGTTTAGCTACATCTCCGTACCCTGAGCGTAGTCGAAGGGTTCCATATAACTGGTTCCCAGGCTGGAGCCTGGGAACCCATATCTAGAGGCTCTGCCTCGCTGGGGGGGGAAATAGAAATTGAGGCAGAGCCTCCGGATCAGCATTACCAGGCTGGAGCCTGGTAACGAGTAGAATTTCACAGTATAAGTATTGCCGTAACATAAAGTTAGTTATTTTTCTCGAAAATACCCAATCTATGAAACTCCACTCATCTTTGGTTTATACAACTGCTTTGGTAGCAAATGTGCTCCTAGCATCTGTCACCGCTTTCAGTATCAGTGTTCAAGCCCAGACGAAAAACTCTAGTGAGAATTATCGATCTCAATGCAGTTTTTACGGACAGAATCAACCACAAGCACAAACAATCGGCTGTTCAATTAAGCAGAATCCCAATCAAATTATCATTAATTGGGATGATGGGTTCACAACTAATTTGGTGTTTTCAAAAGATGGTGTTTGGCAATCAATGCCATCTCGCTCCAAAGCAGATGTAACATATTATGCTGGTAGTGGACAAGTATCGAGGGTCGAAATTTATGAAGGCCCAGGTAAAGGGATTCTGGTTGTGAAGCCAGCTTTGAACTAAGCTGAAAAATTCTGGATCTATCTGAGAGATGACGATGGCGGTTTTGGGGTGGGTGCCTTGGGAAGAGTACGAGGTGGTGGTGATGGAGTCGGCAGATTGACGCTACTGCGTGTAAACCACCATATAGCAGTACCCAGAATCGCGATCGTCATTAAGAGTGACAAAATAACTACGGGGGTTTTATTTTTTTGCACAAAAATATCAAATTTTAGATTGTATTTTAACACATAAATAAAACACTTTTTTGTTAGATTCCCTACTTCTTAAAGAAAGTGGGCATCTGAGAATATCGACACAAACTCACTGGGAGCATCCCGATTTTGCATAGGCGAAGCATGACCGCTGTAAATCTCTGGCGCAAGCTAATAAATTGTCTGCGGTCATGCTTCGCCCCTACGAATATACTTGTAAAATAGAGATGCACCCAACTCACTCCTGTGGTTGGCTAGACAATCGCATTTTCAATTCATCCCGAAAAGCAATCACCGCATCAAACTGTTCCTCTGGCTTGACATAATTAGCTAACAACTCCATGTCACATTCTGGCAACAACTCACTCCTGACAACGCATTCATAGCCCTCCGCCCGCCGATGATGAATCGTAAATCGTCCTGCTTCCCACACCCAAACTTCCGTCACTCCCAGCCCTCGGTAAATCTCCAACTTATCCACAATGCCACTACTGAGCACAACCTCGATCGCTAAATCTGGAAAATCCTTTTTTTGTCCCAAACAATAGCACTCATCAGGCTCCAATCCGCGCTGCTTAGAAACCTTGCGAAACGTTGCCGAACCGATCGCATGAAAGCGGGTACGTGTATTCTGAAAATATGCTTCCATCAGCATCCCAATCATTTTTTTGAGCTCTTCATGCAGGGGAGATGTACTCATAATTTCTAACATTCCTTCCAAATAGCTCAACCGCAAAGCTGGAAAATCATCGCCAAAAGTGGCTAACAATAATTCATACTGTTGCCAACTTACCCCCTCCAACACCACGCGCTGTTCTGGCAAAGATTCAGCTATCACCGGAGACACAACTTGAGAAGTCATAGGATTCACCATCCAAACTTGTTGTTCTATTTTAATATAAATTATCCCTAATTATCAATTTATAACCTACATTCCACACTCACGAATAGCTCACAAACCAGATATCGGTACAAAATCATAACCGTAACTGGTGCGATTTCCCGGTTGCACAGTTACTAACTGAACGGCTTGATTGCGATCGCCCGAAGCTAAAAATCGAATCGCACCATTCGCCCCCATTACCGAAAAATCCGACGCTGAGAGAGCTTTTTGAATACCGCTACGAGTCGGATTCACCTGTAAACCAGCAATTAAAGCTTTCGCCGCGTCGTAGGCTAAAGCTGTACGCCAACTGACTTCAGCATTCCACAAAAGTTTTGATGCTTGGGGAAAACTGGACTGGGGATCTGCCAGAATGTGCCAAGGAACTGCGATCGTCATACCTGTTGCTCCCCCTGCACCAATTTGTAGTATTTTAGCCGTATAAGCGCCATCTCCGGCTAATAATGGCAACCGTTTCGCGTTGAATTTCACTACTTGCAAAGCTTGCTCTATGGTGCTAGAGTTTGATGCTAACATGATAGCTTCTGCTCCTTGGGCGATCGCCTTTTCAACGCTATCAGCAGCATTAAAATTGCCGTTAGCTAAATCAAACTCCGATATAATTTGTCCTCCATCTGCGTAGATAGCCGTGGTAAATTCATTTTTTAAAGAGTTGCTGTAACTGCTGGTCGAATTAAAAAAAATCACAACTTTTTGCTTTTTCAATTTTCCTAACATATAGCGAGAAAGAGCATTAGCCGCAAATCGATCGCTCGGTACTGTCCGAAATATATTACTACCAACCCCAGAGAGTTGTACAGAGGTACTGGTAGGAGAAATTGCTACTAATTGATTTTGTTGATAAACCTTACTGGCTGCGAGGGTGACATCAGAGCCAAAATGTCCGACTACTCCTAAAATTTCCGATTTTCTGGCTAAATCACTGGCTATTTTGGAGGCTATCTCTGGGTTATTATCATCATTAGCAATCAGCACTTTTAAAGGAATACCGCTAATCCCACCACTTTGGTTGATTTCATTTTGAGCTTGAGCCACGCCCCGTAGAATTTCTTGAGCTGCATTGATATCGCTACCAATGGGAACAGCCACAGCAATAGTATAGGATTTTTTGTCGCCAATCCGGGCGTTATTGAGATAAATTAAGGCTTCTGGATCGTTGCGATTTGTTTGTAGGGAGGCTTCTAGAGTCGAAATAGCTGTGTTGTAGTTGCTAGAGGCGATCGCCGCTACAGCTTCTTGTTTTTTAGTCGTTGCTCCCCCTGGAATTAACAGTTTTTCTCCTAGGCTCAAACGCTGCTCAATGGACTGTTGTGATTGCGAAGCATTGGCTGTTGTGGAATTGTCAGAAATCAATTTTTCCGAAGACTTACTCCCTAAATTGATGTCTTTACTCTTTGTCAGCCACCAAATACCTGCACTGGCTAGCCCCATGGTAATTGCTAAGGATAACACTAGAATAACTGTTTCATTTTTTTGAGACATGGGTGTAAAATTTTAAATTGTGGATAATTTGTATATTTTTGATTAGTAAATCAACTTGTCTGCGGCTGAACCAAGTCGAAGTATGGGGCCTAGGGTACTTGGGCTCCAGCGTTGTCGAAGTATAGGGCATTACCAATTACCTATTACCAATTCTCGATCGTACCTCCTCTTTCTGAGAAAGGCTATATAAGTCATCATATTTTTACAAAACATTATAGCCAGAAACCCGACTGCTGATATAGCAACAGGCTTAAATATCCCTCAATCTTGCTTGTCTGCTGAGGTAGACGAAAGTTTGACTATTGATATCAAATCCGGTAGCATCTGAATTATTCATCTCTCTATTCTCTCCCTCTGTGTCCTCTGTGTTCTCTGCGGTTAAATCATATCAAATCCGGTAACATCGGAATTATTCATCTCTCTTATCTCCCTCTGTGTTCTCTGCGTTCTAGTAAGGTTAAATCATTCCGATGCAGCCGGAAACGATATCACCTGACGATGTAGCCGGAAACGATATGAACGGGGTTTTAAACCACCCAAGAAACTGCAAGCATAAAAAAATAAAAAACCCCCAAGGCTGGGGGTTTTTTGCTGAGTCTACTACTACCTTAGAAAAGAGTGAGGACGTAAATTAGCAAGAACAAAACAATCCAAATAATGTCCACGAAGTGCCAGTAAATTTCTGCCATTTCGATACCTGTGTGCTTCACATTTGAGTAATGGCCCTCGCGGCGACTCCGCCAGAGCACGCCCAAAATTAAGCAGATACCAAGAAAAACGTGCAAACCGTGGAAACCGGTCATCAAGTAGAAACAGTTAGAAAAGATATTCTCAGTCAAACCGTAACCCAAGGTCATGTATTCGTAAACCTGACCTCCTAAGAAAACAATGCCCATCAAAGCAGTAATGGCGTACCAAAGCCGCATTCCTTTGATATCATTCTTTTTCACCGCACTGTCGCCAAAGTGAATCACAAAACTGCTGGAAACCAGAATAATTGTGTTGATTGTCGGCAACAGTAATTCTACTTCTGTGCCTTCCGGTGGCCAAGATTCGGCACCAGCGCGCAATAATAAGTAGGTGGCAAAAAGCCCTCCAAACATCAAGGATTCAGAAATCAGAAAAGTCACGAGTCCGAACATTCGCAAATCTTGGTGTTCTTCGTGGTGTTCCGCGGCGCTGGCTGCGGCTACTGGGGGAACTGACGAGTTGAGTACACTTTCTGGGCTATCAATTGTTGAACCTTGCATAAAAGTCTCCAATATTGAACAGGTGAAACTAATAGTCCGGCAGGGGTTTAAACCCCTGCCTCAAAGCGCAAGTCCTCTCAAAGAGGACTGAAGAGAAGAATTTTCAACTCATTAGTCCTCTTTAGAGGACTTTCGCTATTAGACAGGGACTTCAGTCCCTGTCGGATGTCAACTATCATCCGTTGCCATCATCACCATTTTTGTTGGCATCCGATGCGGATGCAGCCTGAGAAATTGCAACTGGTTTTTGATTACCTGCGGGAATCAGGACGCCTAAATGATCGATGTTCGGAACGAAATTATTCATCCCGTAGTCGTAGGGGCCGTGAGTGATTACGGGCAATACTTCCCAGTTTTCAATGATTGGTGGCGAAGCAGTTGTCCATTCCAAAGTCAAAGCTTCCCAAGGGTTGCTGCTAGCTTTCGGCCCGTACATCCAACTCCAAATGATGTTGAAGAAGAAGGGAAGTACCGAAAATCCGAGCAGAATTGAACCGTAGGTGCAAATCTTATTCAACGACTCGAATTGCGGGTCATACATGGCAATCCGGCGGGGCATTCCTTGCAGGCCCAATTGGTGCATGGGTAAGAAGGTGAGGTTGGTGCCGATGAAGGTGAGGACGAAGTGAATGCGGCCCCAGGTTTCGTTGTACATCCGACCGGTGATTTTGGGGAACCAGTGGTAAATTCCGGCGTAGAGGCCGAAGACTGAACCGCCAAAGAGGACGTAGTGGAAGTGGCCGACGACGTAGTAGCTGTCGTGTACGTGGACGTCGAAGGGTGCAGTGCCTAATGTGACTCCGGTCAATCCGCCGAAGACGAACATCATTAATAGCCCGATCGCAAATAACATCGCACTGGTGTAACGGATTTTACCGCCCCACAGGGTAGCTGTCCAGCCGAAAATCTTCACACCTGTCGGAACTGCCACAATTAGGGTGGAAACGGTGAAGAACATCCGCATCCAGGGAGGTGTACCGCTGGTGAACATATGGTGCACCCAAACGAACAATCCGACTAGGCAAATTGCTAAGCTAGAATAGGCGATCGCCTTATAGCCAAAAATCGGTTTACGCGCGTGAACTGGGATAACTTCGGACATGATCCCGAAGATGGGCAGAATCATCAAATAAACTGCCGGGTGGGAATAAAACCAGAATAAGTGTTGATAAATAATGACGTTGCCGCCTGCGTCTGGTTTGTAGAATGAGGTGCCGAAGTTGATGTCAAACAGCAGCAATGTCAAGCCCACTGCTAATACTGGAGTTGATACCAGTGCGAGCACAGAAGTTGCCAAAATTGACCAACAAAATAGGGGAAGTTGATCCCATTTCATGCTGGGAACTTTCATCTTGAGGATGGTGACAACAAAGTTGAGCGAGCCTAAAATTGAGGATGTTCCTGCTAGGACGATCGACAAAATCCACATTGATTGAGCGGTGTTGGCTGTAATCACGCTCAGCGGCGGATAGGATGTCCAACCAGATTGAGCTCCTCCGAAGAAGAAGCTGCTCATGAGGATGATGCCGGCGGGGGGATTCACCCAAAAGGCGATCGCGTTGAGCTTCGGAAACGCCATGTCTCTAGCGCCCAGCATCAACGGGATTAAAAAGTTGCCGAATCCGCCGATCGCCGCTGGCACGATCCACAGGAAAATCATGATCGTCCCGTGGTTGGTCAGGAAAGCGTTGTAGAGGTTCGGGTCCATAAAGTCGGAATCGGGGGTGTAGAGTTCCGCCCGCATCGCCATCGCCATTAATCCGCCAATCAGGTAGAAAATAAAGGCTGTTACTAGGTATTGAATACCAATTACTTTGTGGTCAACGTTGAAAGTAAAGTAGTCATACCATTTCCATGCTGTGTGATGGTGTGAGTAAGTGTCGCCTTGAATTTTGGGCGGGGTATTTACTGGAAGTTGTGCTTGTGCCATTTGATATTTTGGGAATTTTAATTAGAAGGAAGAAGGAAGAAGGAAGAAGGAAGAAAGAAGAAGGAAGAAAGAAGAAGGAAGAAGGAAGAAAGAAGAAGTCATATAAAATCATCTTTTCATCGTCCTGTATTAAACTCTCTCTTCTCTTCCTTCGCGTCCTTCGCGCCTTCGCGGTTAAATCACTCCGATACAACCGGAATTGATATCACCCCCCAAGGGGGGAAATTCAGGAAGAAAGTCCAAGGACACTGCAACACATCGACCCTTCAACTGAGTTTATCCTGAGCGAAGTCGAAGGGCGAGCGGGAAAAGCTTCGCTTTAAAAATTAAAAATGTTGAATTGCTTGTGGCATTTTTAATTTTTAATTTGGTTGTTTTAATTCCTAGTCGGTTGCAGTTGAGCGACGGTTTCGGGTTTAATTCCCATGTCGCTAACGTAAGGAACTAGAAATTCCGATTCTGACAAATTAGCAGGATTAACTGCGATCGCGCGATCGATATCGAGCTCTTGAGCAATCAGACTTTCTTTGAGCCAACTGTCGTATTCTTCAGGAGTGTGAACAATCACGCGAGTCCGCATTGCGCCGTGGTAGCCGCCACAAAGTTCCGCACAATATACGGGATAGTCACCGGGCGTGGTGGCGACGAACCGCAATTCGGTGGGAATTCCGGGAATCGCATCTTGTTTGAGCCGGAATTGGGGCACCCAGAATGAGTGAATCACGTCAACGGCGGAAAGGTTGAGCTGAACGGATTTACCAGTGGGTACATGGAGTTCCCCAGAGGTGACTCCGCTGTCGGGATAGTTAAAAATCCAGGCGTACTGCATCCCAGTGACGTTGACTGTCAGGCCTGCGAATTTGCCTGTCTCGGAGGGTTTGGCTCCAAAACCGTATTTGGCGGTTGGTGTGCCACCCATTTCTGCGGCCATTTCTGATGCCGCGCTTCCTGAGTCGGCGATCAGGGGAGCGGCCATTGCGCTGCCTTTCGGCATTTTATGGCCTGCGTGGGTGGAGTCGTGAACGTGAGCCATCACCTGACTGCCGCCCGGATCGAAGCCTCCCATATCTCTAAAAACTTCGACGCTGTAGATGCCGACACCGATGACCAGAATTGCGGGTATTGCCGTCCAGAAGATTTCTAAGGCAAAGTTTTCGCTAACGGGTATGCCATCGGTTTCGTCTCCGGGGCGGTAGCGAAATTTGATCGCAAAATAGACGATCGCACCTTCTACCACTATAAATAGGGCTGTGGCGATCGTGATCATCACGTTAAAAAAATCGTCTACCAGTGGTGCTTGTTCTGATGCTTGCCCTGGCATGAGGTGGTTGTTTTGACCATACCAGAAGCTGATAGCTGCGATCGCGAGCCCACCAACTAGGGTCAACAGCGAAGCCGGTATTTTGCTTGTTTCTTTTTCCATCCTGGAACTCCTTGAGTAAGGGCTGCGACGCCTGGACTGAGGAGTCGCTGGCTTACGGCTTGTTTAATTTGTTGACTGCGGTTTTACTAGCCGTCCTACTCCTACTAGGGTAGAACAATCAGCTAAATTTAGTTTGTGATTAATGCTATTTTTTAAGTTTTTTGATGCTGTTTAGTTTTAAATTTTTAATTTCAGTATCATTTATCACAATTATTTGATAAATAGTTTTTCTTAATTAAATCTTTATTTTTGGTGAGAAAGCTGGACTTGAGGAGATTGTTTAAGTATAAAGGGTTGGGGGCAAAGATTAAGCTTTTTTTAAGTTTAGCAAAATAACAGAAATCTTTTGTAACATAAGGTGAATTATTCAGTCCTCCAATCTAAAATCTCAAATCTAAAATCTCAAATAGATGGACGGTTTTTCTATGAAAAACAGTGTTAAGCTCGGAGAAACCCAGCAGGAAAAAAAGTTCAATATTTAAGCTCCATCGATAACAAAGGCTCAGGTAAGATTCATGGCAAACTCAGTTTTAAATCAGCCAACCGCAGCGGGAGTGCAGTGGCAGCCAAAAGATATTGTCCGCGGCCTAGTGTGGAAAATAGCGATCGCCACCTGGCTATTAATGGCTGTAGGCAGTGCCACGCGGGTGATGAACGCGGGGCTCGCTTGCCCGGATTGGCCGCTGTGCTACGGTCAATTAATCCCCGCAGCGCAAATGAATTTGCAGGTATTTTTGGAATGGTTTCACCGTTTGGATGCGGCGGCGATCGGCTTAAGTGCGATCGCCCTTTTAGGACTATCTTTGTTTTACCGCAGCCGCCTCCCAAAATGGCTCCCTTGGGCAAGCGCTGGGGCAGTATTTCTCATCGTTTTTCAAGGCATATTGGGCGGCTTGACAGTCACACAACTGCTCAGATTTGACATCGTTACCGCTCATTTGGGAACAGCTTTACTGTTTTTTTGTTCCCTATTAGTCATCGGTTTCATGCTAACTCCCTACGAAGCTACAGGCAATACGGGTAAATTAGCTTGGGTAAGTGCGATCGCAGCATTGTTAGTTTACCTGCAAAGTTTGCTAGGAGCATTAGTAGGCTCTAGATGGGCGCTGCACCAATGTTTTGGTTCCTCAGAATTGTGCTCAGTAATGAACAGCCACATCATCGGCGTAGTACCAGCCACCGCAGCCACTTTAGCTGTAGCAATCATGGCTTGGCGACAGCCCGCACTAAGTGCAAACTTGCGAAAATTAGGGAATTTAGCCAGTGTTTGCTTAATTGCTCAATTAGTTTTGGGATTAGCAACTTTCCGGCTGCACCTTCAGGTAGAACCCCTGACAGTCGCCCACCAAGCTGTCGGCGCTGCTTTGTTGGGAACCTTGGTAGCCTTTAGTGTTTTGTCGTGGCGCGATCGGGTTTTATCAGCTTGAAATGGGCGGGTTGATTAATCGGCGGTTGAAACCGCTACTACACAAACGAAGTCCGCCTCCGCGGACTAAGATGGGCGGGTTTATCAATCTTTTTACCTACAACAAATATCTCTCGTAAAACCCGCCCCTACAGCCCATGAAAAATGACCACAAGTGACCCTTCGACTTCGCTCAGGGCACCGCAACTAACAACTAACCATTAATCACCGATGCAAGAAGTTCTTACAAACCATAGCCCTCGCCTCCATGAAAACTTTTCGCAAGTAGTGAAAAGTTACTATCAACTCACAAAACCCAGAATTATTTTACTGTTGCTAATCACCACATCAGCCGGAATGTGGATGGCCGCCAAAGGAGAAGTCGATCCGCTATTGCTGGTATCAACTATTACTGGAGGGGCTTTGGCTTCCGCGTCTGCTAATACGATTAATTGTGTTTACGATAGCGACATCGATTATATTATGGAGCGCACCCGCTGGCGGCCGATTCCTTCGGGGCGTGTCAAGAAACGGGATGCTTTGATTTTTGCGATCGCCCTAGCGACAATATCCTTTACATTACTGGCAGTAGTTGCCAACTTATTATCAGCATTGCTAGCCATGTCAGGCATCGTTTTCTACGTCCTAATTTACACCCACTGGCTGAAGCGTCACAGCGTCCAAAACATCGTCATCGGTGGTGCAGCAGGGGCGATTCCCCCGTTAGTTGGGTGGGCTGCGGTGACAGGAGATTTGAGTTGGGGTGCGTGGATGTTGTTTGGGATCATCTTCCTGTGGACACCACCACATTTTTGGGCATTAGCCATGATGATTCGCGACGAATACGAGGGAGTAGGCGTGCCGATGTTGCCAGTAATTGAGGGCGACGAAGAGACAGCCCGCCAAATTTGGATTTACACGTTATTGATGCTTCCTGCAACTTTGCTGCTAGTTTATCCGCTGAATTTAGCTGGGCCCGTGTACGCTGGTACTGCGATTTTCCTGGGTGTTATTTTTGCCCAAAAAGCTTGGTTGCTGTTGCAGACTCCAGAGGATAAGAACGTGGCGCGATCGCTCTTTAAATACTCTATTCTGTATCTGATGCTATTGTGCGCTGGAATCGTAGTGGATAGTTTACCTGCGACTCACAACTTTACTACTGCTGTTGTCCACAATGTGCACACTTTGATTAGTGCAGTTGTGATGTAGTTTTCTGTTAGAGCCCCGATTTCTTAAAGAAGTCGGGGCTCTCGGTATTCTTGTGATATCTATAAATTGGACAGAGGTAATCGCCATTGAAAAACTCGGAAAATGAAATCTCACAACCTATTGAACCGAGCGAGGAAAAAGTTGCCCTCATTGACGAACTCAGGCAAGCCAGAATTAAACATAATTCTGAAGCAATACTTCGGATAGCCAAGCTAATTGATGGTACAATAGTATTCTTGGAAATAGGAAACTCTGCCTCTGGCCTCCAACATATTGTGAACAACCACAGGCGAGATTTTGCAGCAAGAGACATATCTGAAGCAGAAATCCCAGATGCAGTGATGGAGGCTGTGATATGCGGTGAAATTTTAGGTTATCAATCTCCAACTCGACCAATTTATCAAGTCACTTTTAAGAGTAAAATTCAGCTCATCGCAGTGACAGTCGGTAGCAACGGTTATTTAGTTTGTGCTAACCCCGCTTCCCTTTAACAAATTAAGATGAATGAACATGAAAGAAATCATTAAACTAAATGCTGACTATGGCAGCCATCCGTTGTGGTGGGCTTCTCCTGGGAGAATTGGCAATATCGAACCAACGACATTACCTTTAAGTCAAAAAATTCTCAGGCGCTTGCTTGCTTGGATCACAAGTTACGAAGCAACTCTCAATTGGAACGATCCAGCTTCATCAGGGTTCGCTAGTGAGGAAGCTCAAGAGACTTTTGAGCAAGAAGGAATTAGTATATGGCATCAGCTACGTCAGGAACTAGCGCCAGACTATGAAGTGATTTATTTTAGTAAAAAGCTGCAAAAAGAAGTTGCAGAACCAAGTCAATTAATTGCTGTCACTCAATCATAATCATAACGATCGTCCCTTTCTGCATCTGCTTTAATCTGCGGTTAAATAAAGTCTGAATTATCTACCAATTCACTCGGTTCACCAGGATAAAAGCGATCGTCTAAAATCTTAGTCAAACTATAAGGACAACTCAAAGGGAAGGTTTGCTCTGGTAGTTCAGTTTCTCCCATTGCCAAGTCTCTGGCATTCTCATAAGATTCTTGGAGTGCATCATCAAGATAAGACTTGAGGCTTGGGTTATCTTTGAGTAGCCGTAACGTATCGCGACGCTGTATGCGAAGAGTTGCCAGCCAACTCCGACTACGATTTTGTGATTGATATTCCCATTTCAGCATATGCCCAATCAACACGCTCAAACGGTTACGAAGTTCCTGGCGTTGCTGCTTACCCAAAGATTCAATCTCCTCAATCAGGTTTGGCAAGTCGATTTGACTCCAATGTTTGCTACGGAGTAATGTTGCTTGTTCCTGTGTCCAAGCGTAGAAATCTGTCTCGTAGAGGTTTAGTATAGGCATCGGTTGCTTTGCCATTTTTGGGTTTGGTTCTAGCATAGTATAAAATTAAAAGTGGAGGAAAGTCCTGATGGCTGAGAATACCGTGAAAGTAGACATCTCATTTCAATCACTGCTGGAAGCTATTTCGTCACTGGGAATTGCTGAAAGATACAAAATCTGGGAATTTTTGGAAGCTGAACTATTCGCGAATGAGGATAATTCTACAGAAGACATTGCCGAAATTCAAGCAGCTCGTGCTGATTACAAAGCTGGAGATTACACAACTTTCGATCGATACATGGCCGGGCGGGCAAATAAATCTATTATAGTATAGTATAATCATAATTATGAAGACGTTATACCAATTTTTTATGAGGCTGCATAGAATCCGATCCCCCCTAGCCCCCCTTAAGAAGGGGGGGACAAGAATCTTCTCAAAGTCCCCCTTCTTAAGGGGGATTTAGGGGGATCGAGATATGTGCAACTTCACATTAAATTGGTATTACACGAGTATGATGTTGTTGCCTTGGACGAACAAATAATACCTGATAGTGGTCGCAAATCGCTATAATTAAGCTATTAAATTTGCCTGCAACACCATGATTGCCATCCCCTCTGGATTTAGCCCCGAAGAGTACCTTTCCATCGAACATGAGAATACTATCCGGCATGAATATCGGCGCGGTTTAGTTTACGCAATGGCGGGAGGTAGCGACGATCATAGCCGTCTTGCGATTAATCTTTTAACGGCTATTAATTTTCATCTGCGTGATGGGGACTGTCAGTTTTTTTCCGGTGATGTCAAGGTGAATTATGCGGATGAGTTTTTCTATTATCCCGATGCGTTTGTGACGTGCGATCCGCGCGATAAGAGCGATCGCTATGTCAAGCGCTATCCTAAGTTGATTGCTGAGGTGCTGTCTCCTTCGACTAAAAAGTTCGTTAGCGAAGCCCTCGAAGAGGATCGCACTGATAAGTTTGAGGATTATCGACTGTTGGAATCATTGGAAGAGTATGTTTTAATCGCGCAGGATGAGATGCGAGTGGAGTGTCGCCGTCGGGTGAAAGATGGAACTGGGGAACGTTGGGAAACGGTGGTTTATGGTGCGGGCGATATCGTGATGTTACAGAGTATTGATCTTGAAGTTGCGATCGCAGAATTATATCGCGGTGTGAGTTTGGAGAGATAAATGAAGTAAGCTATAGACAAAGATTTCAGACAATACTCGCTACAATTAAAGTATCAAAATTGCCAGCCATACTATGATTGCCATCCCCTCTGGATTTAGCCCCGAAGAGTACCTTTCCATCGAACATGACAATACAGTCCGCCATGAATATCGACGCGGTTTAGTATACGCAATGGCGGGAGGTAGCGACGATCATAGCCGTATCGCGATTAATTTTTTAACGGTTATTAATTTTCACCTGCGTGATGGGGACTGTCAGTTTTTTTCCGGTGACGTAAAGGTGAATTATGCGGATGCGTTTTTCTACTATCCCGATGCCTTTGTGACGTGCGATCCGCGCGATAAGAGCGATCGCTATGTGAAGCGCTATCCTAAGTTAATTGCTGAGGTGCTGTCTCCTTCGACTAAAAAGTTCGATCGCACTGATAAGTTTGAGGATTATCAACAGTTGGAATCCTTGGAAGAGTATGTTTTAATCGCGCAGGATGAGATGCGAGTTGAGTGTCGCCGTCGGGTGAAAGATGGGAGTGGGGAACGTTGGGAAACGGTGGTTTATGGTGCGGGTGATTTAGTGATGTTACAGAGTATTGAGCTGGAAGTTGCGATCGCAGAATTATATCGCGGTGTGAGTTTCGAGCGATAAATCAAGTAAGCTAGAGACAAAGGTTTTAAAATGGAAGCTACAGAGGAATCGGGAGTATGAGGAGATATGCAAATTGTTTGGACAAAACACGCCCAGGAACGTCAGCTACAATGGGAAGAGCGATTGAAAATTTCCAGGGAAGAGGTTGAGGCGGCCCTCACCAATCCTCAACAGATTATAGTGGAAGATGATGTCTTGGTGGCTCAAATCAAACGAGGCAACGGTCTTCTGAGAGTACCCTTTGTTGAAATTGGCAAAACCAGGCGAATTTTAACTCTGTACTGGACAAATCAAGTTAAGCGATATTGGCAGGAGAATACCGATGAAAGTTAAATACGATGCAGAATCAGACATTCTAATTTTTATCTTCCGTGATGCGTTTCCAGCCAATGCTATTTCTGAACCGGGAGGCGTAATTGTCAGTTATGACGAAAATAACGAACCAGTTAGCATCGAATTTCTCAATGCCTCCAAACGTCAACTGTTGAATCCTCAAGAGCTCATGCTAACGATCGCAACTTAGTTGATGCGTTTTATCGAGGTGGCACGGCAATATCGTCAGCTTAATAAGCGAGGATACTATGATGACGTTACACGAGTATGATGTTGTTGCCTTGACCGCAGAAATTCAGGCAATCCATAAAGAAACCTCTCAGCCGATTTTGCTCCGGCCCGGACAAGTTGGCACTATTCTCATGAGCTTTGACGATCGCGCTTATCTAGTAGATTTTGCCGATGCTCAAGGTAATACCTATGCAATGGAAACCGTGGGCTCAGAAAAACTTATGCAACTTGTTTATGAGCCACTTCCTGCCTACGCCTAACCTACAAATAATACTTTACAGAGTATTGAGCTTGAAGTGGCGATCGCACAACTACATCGCGACGTGAATTTCGATCGATAAATGAAGTAAGCTAGAGACAAAGGTTTCAAACAAAATCATGACTGAACTCCTTCAACAGGCGATCGCCCAAATCCAAAAACTCCCACCCGATCGGCAAGATGCGATCGCGGCTCGGTTTTTGGCAGAGTTGCAGGACGAGCAAAAATGGGAAACTCGTTTTGCTGACACGACAGACGATCAATGGGATCAGATGGCTGCAATGGTACGTCAAGAAATTGCGGGAGGAGAAACGGTTCCACTTGATGAGGTTTTTCCAACAGAAAAATGAAATCAAGTGTTACAAGGTCATTTCGCACGCGGCTAGAGAGTCTTCCTGCATCAGTTCAGGAACAAGCCGATAAAGCTTATGCCCTTTGGCAGGAAAATCCTGATCATCCAAGTCTTCAGTTCAAGCGAGTCAGTCAGAAGCAACCGATTTATTCTGCTCGTGTCAGTATCAATTATCGTGTTTTAGGTTTATTGGAAGCCGATCGTATTTACTGGTACTGGATTGGTGCACACGACGAGTACGATGAATTACTGAAACGGATGTAGTTTAAGGCGATCGCAGAATTATATCGCGGTGTGAGTTTGGGGCGATAAATGAAGTAAGCTAGAGATACAGGTTTCAAAATAGATGAAAACTTCATAGAGGCAAACTGGCTATGAACTGGAAAGCATACATTCATTCAAATCCTAAAATTCTGCTTGGTAAGCCTGTAATTAAGGGAACACGAATATCAGTGGAGTTTATTCTAGGGTTGTTTTCAGAAGGTTGGACTGAGCAACAAGTTATCGAAAACTACCCAACGCTGAATTCTGAATCTATCCAAGCAGTGTTTGCTTTTGCGGCGGAATGCCTCAAAGAAGACGTATTTTACACACCTTTACTCTTTGCTGAGGCAAGTTAATGCGGTTTCTGGCCAATGAAAACTTTCCACTACAGAGTGTGCGACTGCTACGACAAGCGGATCTTGAAATTGCTTCAGTAACAGAGGATTCTCCAGGAATTGAGGATTCCGAGGTTTTGGCTCGTGCGGCGAATGAGCAAAGGGTGATTTTGACGTTCGATCGCGATTATGGCGAACTCATTTATCGTTTGCGGTTGCGATCGCCAAGAGGTGTCATTTATTTGCGGTTTCGTCCTCACACGCCGGAAGAACCAGCATCAATATTGTTAAATTTATTACAAACCGAAGGATTGCAATTTGAGGAATGGTTTACGGTGGTGGAGCGCGATCAAATTCGTCAACGCCCGCTACCGTAGTTTTTGCCGGAAGCAGGTAGTTGTGTGGATTGAGGCAGGCTTTGGGTGACGATGGGTATGTGAAGCGCTATCCCAAGTTAATTGCTGAGGTGCTGTCACCTTCGACGCAAAAATTCGATCGGGGTGATAAGTTTGAGGATTATCGACTGTTTGGTGCATTAAGGTTTGAGGTGATGCCCCTACCTGGGTTATGCTAGGTAGGGCGTACTTATAAAATTTGAAGGGAAATGGACTACGAAACACCAGACGATCTAAATAAATTTTTACAAAAAGTGGTAAATAACCCATTCGATAACCCTAGAAACACAGAAGCCTGGAAGCGTGAGGTTCTTAAACAAGATGGTCACTATCACACAAAACAAATTTTAGAACGAGGAAGGGCTGATTTCAACAAAGGCTTTAATGGTTTGACTCCACACGATAAAGTTATTATTTACTGCTACTACTATATGCAAATGCACATTGTAAGTAGCTTTCATGTCTTCACTTCAAGTGACTCATTGCTTAAGGAGTACATTCTAAACCCTAGTAAAAACATAGTTTTTATTGATTTTGGTTGTGGTCCACTAACTTCAGGTGTTGCTCTTGCTTGGTACTATCGCTCTCTTGACAAGGACAAGCAACTTGACTTCCATTATATAGGTATTGATAACTCTGAAGCTATGATTCGCAAAGCGACAGAAATCAGCCAACGTCAAGCATGGAGAGGCTGCACTTTTAATTTTTTGGAATCCTACGAAGACCATGATTATATATTAAAATTGATCGCTACATATCTTTCAAGTGGGAAATATCAAGACTATCTAATTGTCTTAAATTATTCATATCTGTTTGCTAGCAGTACGTTAGATGTAAGCAATCTAGCTCAGTTGGTGGAAAAAATACTAGACACCAATAAATCTCACAAAATATGCTTGTTCTATCAAAATCCCATCCCAGGTTTTTTAAATAGTAAGTGGGACGAATTTAAAAGCAAAAGCTTTTTTCAAAAAAAATTATGTCCAGTAGTGGAGCAAAAAGCAATACTGAGTTATCGTAACACTACAGGTAGAGTGAAAGAAGGAGAGTTTACCGAGATAAAATTACATTTTGAAACCCTTGTAAGTAAATAATATGGTTATTTCGAGCCAAAAATCACGCGGTAATAAAAAAACAATTTCAGCCGGAGCGACGCCAGAGTTTCAGCAACTAGAACTAGATTTGTTTCCCAAAATTACCGAAAAAGAGACTACTTATTCTGGGAGCGAAATTGCTGATATAAGCGGGTTAAAGTATGTACCCGATTTCATAACCCAATCCGACCATGATTTTCTCCTCAAACAGATAGATAGTCAGCCTTGGCTTTCAGATTTGAAAAGACGAGTGCAGCACTATGGGTATAAGTATAACTATAAGGCACGAGCAATAGATCGTTCCCTGCATATAGGCCCATTGCCAGACTGGGCATCAAATTTGGCATACAGGTTCTATGATGGAAATATTATCAGTGAACTACCCGATCAGGTTATCGTCAATGAATACCAACCGGGACAAGGTATTAGCAGTCATATTGATTGTGTACCTTGTTTTACTGACACAATTATTTCTCTGAGTCTTGGCTCTGCTTGTGTTATGAATTTCACAGGAGTACCAACAGGTGAAAAAATACCTGTACTGCTTGAGCCTAGAAGTATCGTTGTCTTAAAAGATGATGCTAGGTATAAATGGACGCACAGTATACCTGCTAGAAAAGTAGATCATTTTCACGGGCAAACAATTACACGAGAACGCCGTGTTTCCTTAACGTTTAGAAAAGTAATAATAACTAAAAATTAATCTTATGAGTGAATCTGGATATTTTGATCGGAGTTTTAGTTCGGCCATAGTTTTTGATTCATAATCTCAATATGTAGCATTTGGACGATAGTTATAAATGGGGAAATTGACTGCTGATGTTATCTAAAATCTTGGTCAAGACGAGAAACTATGCGATCGCATATCCAGTATACTCTCGCACTTCCGGTGGATGGAAAGCCAGAACAATGTGGTCTTTGGGCACGCCAGCCGCGACGAGTTCAACCGTAATGCCGTCCTCAATCCCGTCATAGTGAATCCAAATTTTGTCTCCGATAATTTGGACATGGGTGACGCAACCGTGAACGCGCTTTTTACGATCCCAACCTTCATTGAAGAGTAAAAAATGAGTCCGATCGGCATCAATGATGACATATTGTTGAATGTCGCCATGACTATAAGAGATAGCAGCATGATCTTTGAGAATTTTCTCAACTGTATCTTGATAAAATTTTAGTCTATCCATTGAACAATCTCCTCTGTTTCTGAATCAAAAATAATCAGGTTAATGCTCTTTTTACGAAGTACCATTTGACATATCTCCTCTGAGAAAAAACCTTCAAATACGGTTTGGGCGATTGCTAGGTAAAGGACTCGTTCTGGATCTTCATCCTCCATAATCAGATAGTATAAATCGTATTGACCGAGTGCCTTTTCTAACTCGCTGACAAGTGATGGGTCGAGGAAGCTTTTGATTTCAACGGCAATTTTGCGCCCTTGCTTCTCGGCTGCGAAGAGCTTTTTTGCGCCCAAATCAACGTATACTGAACGTCCGCCAACTCTGAGCTTGAAAGGATCGTTAGTAATTGTCCAACCGTCTTTGATGAGGGCGGTGCAGACAGTATCGTGATAAAAGTCTTTGGCAGGCATAGGGGCTGTTATGTTTATTTATCATATACCACATAAGTTCCGCAGAGGTTACGCGATCGCATATCCAGTATACTCTCGAACTTCCGGTGGATGGAAAGCCAGAACAATGTGGTCTTTGGGCACGCCAGCGGCCTTGACTGAGATTCTAAGAAACCGGGTTTTTTACCAAATCTATGGCTACAACGAAATATTATCGTAAAAACCCGGTTTCTCGACCCCCAATTAATTCGACTGAATCTGTGCGTTCAAAACCTTAGAAATGCGATCGCGCGTTTCCTCCAAATGAGCCCGCATATAAGCATCCCCATTCCGATCCAAACTGCGAATAGTTTTACTCAAACCCTCCCGCAACTGCCGCAACTCGTACCAAGCCAAAGTCCGCGCATCTTCAGGAACACTCGTTTTTCGCAACACCATACCGATCAAAATTGCCAAATGTTCCCGCTGCAAAGAACGCCTAAAAGTCGAAATCTCAATTTGTTTATTCTTAGGATGGAAAACTTCTTGCCAAATATCCTGTTGTAAAGTATCGAACACTTCCGGCAACTTCAGAGCACTTTGGGGTGCCGATTTTAATTCCGCATCCCGCAGTCTCACCAGCCGCTCTGGAGAGAGTAAAACCCGCAATACAAACCGCTGTAAAAAAGTAATGCGATCGCCAATGGGATAATCTAAAGGAAACACCAAAGCCGGACTTCCCCAGTGATTCCAACGAGAGGGCGCTAATTTATTCAGCAACTGGGGTGCAAAACTAAACGCATCCGGTGCAAAAACGTATTTATCCAGCGTTGCTAATGCTTCTCGCTGCTGACTAAGTGCGATCGGTACAAAGGGCAATTTCCCCTTCGGATCGCTAGGGCGACTTCGATTAAACGACTCTCCCCCCACATACAAAGTAGCATTCATCACCTGCTGAACATAATATCCAAACACCGAATCAAACATCACCCGCAGTTCATTATAACCATCATCCCCAACCGGAATTCTGCTTTCCAAACGCTTCCACATCACCCTAGCATTCTCCAATTGCAACTGGGAATAAGCGAGCATATTGGCACTAAGATCGAAAGTATTAGCAGCCGGATCGAGAATATCAACAGCATCTTCATCCGGCGCATAAGCTAATTGCGGTTCCGCAGCACGACTGGCAATTTCCTGTAACATTGGCAATTCGCTACTGGGATTGACAGCACCAAGCACCTTGTAACCATACTCGATCGCCCAATCATCATAAGGCCCCACAATCATGGGGTAATAATCGCCCTGTACAGTTCCCGGTGCCGCCAAATTAATCGGCACATAATCCATCACCGACGCCACCAAACCTTGAGTGCGAGTTAACTGAGTATTATTCAACTCCTCCGGTTGCAGCATCGTACTACCGTGAAAATTGTGCCTCAAACCCAAAGTGTGACCGACTTCGTGAGCAGTCAAAAATCGGATATATTGATTCACATAATCCTCAATTTCCGAACTATTAGGTGTCCCATTACCCAACAGAGACATGGACATTGCACCCATGGCAAATTGTTGGCCCGATTCCAACCCAAAGCACAAATCAGAATCCGACATCAACCGCGACACAGGCGATCGCTTTTGCTGTTGATATCTTTCCACCAAAGTTGGTAAATCATCAACCAGTTCACCAGTCGAATTTTCTTTATTGCCAGTGCCTAAATTATCCTTTCCCAGCACTCTCAAATAGCGAGAATACATCCCGAACTGACAAGGATTTGTGTTAGAGCCATTTTGCCCTTGAAAACTCTTAGCCACCGAGCGATTTTGTTGCACCAAAGACCGATAGCCCTGTTTAATTTGTCTGACAATATTAGCATCTAACAAAATATCCGCATCCAAAATTTCTCCAGTCAGCGGGTTAGTGCGAGAGGGGCCCAGACCAGCAAATTCAGGATCGAAGGAACTCGACCAGCGAATAGTATTGTAGCGAACATCAGCCGGGTCCCATTTCGCATTATCCGGCATCTGTTTGACCTGAATTGCGTCACGGAATCCCGCCTTTTCAAAAGCCTTATTCCATTCCAAAATGCCCTCACGGATAGCGTTGCGGTATTCCAGAGGTACATTGTTTTCAATCCAAAAGACGATCGGCTGCACTGGCGGTGAAATCGGAGCAGTGGGAATTTGTTTTTGTAAATGCCAGCGATTGATATAGCGCACAAAAGGCTCCCGGCTGCTATTGTCAGAAAAGTCTTTATATGCTGTGATAAAATAACCAACTCTTTCGTCCGCGAATCTGGGGCGATAGCCATTATTTAATGGCACTTCTGAGAAACTGTAGTGAATGCGAAGATTGAAAGCTCGACTGTCAGGAATTGATGGTAAATAGTTGACGGAACTGTCATTGTCGCTGGAAAAACCGTAGACAGAAGTAATCTCTACATTTAAGGGAAAGGCTTTCACTTCCTTAAAGTAAGATTTGTCAGCATCTAGTGAATAAGATGCACCTAAAATCATCGGTAAAAATGATTTTACCCCTGGCAAGTCACGCTTTTCGTTCATCAGCAAATCACCCAAGTCTATCAGCAGAGTTTGTCTTTGGGGGTGAATGCTTTTGAGGGGTAAAGAATACAGGATCGACTCGCTAAATGCTCGTTCTACGGAACCTGTTTGTGGATCGCCAGGACTGGTGCGAAAGTTGATATTTGGAATTACAAATTGTACGTTATTTTGGAGTTTTCGCAGTTGAAATAAGAAGTCTCCGAAGGGAAGTCCACTCAAAATTCCTGCTTCTCCTAAGCCGGAAGCTAGGGTGACAAAGCAGAGGAATTTTTTATTTAGTTGTTCTGGCTTAATTTCTAGATAGACTTTATCTGTGGTTTTGTTGGTATATAGGGTAAACATTCCTTCGGATTTTTTGGTGTCTTTGATGACTTCATCGAAGGGTTGCAAGGATTGTTCGCTATTTTGTTCTTTTCCTGGCCCTGGTGCTGATAGGGAATAGGGTAAAAATAAACCTTGATATAAGCTGAATAGGAAAAATGCTAGGGATAGTATGAAAAATATCAAAGGCCTATTTTTTCGGGGATTTTTAGGTGGTGGATTTGTGCTGTTTTTAGTAGATGTCAGATTTTTCATGTTTGTTATTGAAGGAAGAAGGAAGAAGGAAGAAGGAAGAAGGAAGAAGGAAGAAGGAAGAAGGAAGAAGGAAGAATAACCCCCCCCAAGGGGGGAAATTCAGGGAGAAGTCATATCAAATCCGTTGACATCGGAATTATTATTTCTCTCTTCTCTTTCTCTGTGTCCTCTGTGTCCTAGTAAGGTTTAATCATTCCGATACAACCGGAATTAATATCACCCCCCCGCCAAGGGCCCGGCTGTTTCATTCTGAGACAAATCATCGTTTTGTAGGGGTAGTGCCCCTGTGCGTACCCCCTCACAGACGATTTTGAATGTGTTTCAGGGATTGGGGGGCAGCCACTTTGCGGCCCCTACAAGAGAATGAAACAGCTTTGGGGGTAGGGGGGTTCTTCCTTCCTGATTGATAAACTACTTTTTAACAGGCCAAGGAATCATTGGATCTTGAGCTAATTGTTTAGAAACGGCGATCGCCCCGTAGCGGTTGAGGTGGCTAGGGTCGGAAAAAGATTCCCGTGCCTGCGGCCATAATAAACTATTATCTCGGAAAATTAATCCTGTTTGAGCTGCTAACTGTTGCATATGTTGTCGGAATTCCTGTTCGTAAGCTGTCCGCACCGGGTCTAAGTAATCTTCGGTTAAAGGCATATTCACAAACACCAGATTGATGTTGCGAACTTTGGTAAATTCGAGCAGATTTTTGAGTGCTACAGTTTGTTCGCCGATTAATTTAAAGTCTTGATAGTCAGAGTCGTAATACCCCGATACTCTGGCGTGTTTCTCAAAGTAAGTATCGGGATTGAAACGGACATCGATCGGCAAAAAGCCGTTTGGTTTAAAATCGCTGATTTCTTTGGGCTCAACAGGAGTTTTCTGGGGATTTTCGGCTGTTTGGTTGGAGGGTGTCTCGGTTTCGTTGCTATTGATTAAGGCCCTGGCCGATGGATTGACTAGCGATCGCAAAAAGTCCTTGAGTCGATCGCGCTTTTTGTAAGTTGCAGAAGTCTCCACCAACTTTTGATTAACCAATTGCTGAACATTAGCTTGACTCTGCTCGAAATTGTGAGCCAATGCAGCGACAGCCGCCACCGGATTATTCGTGACTTCCTTCGATACTTCCGTTTCTAATTGATTAGTGCGGATCAGAAAACTACCACGGGCTAATTGTCTGTAGCCTTCAGAAGAAGCGATCGCACTAAAAGTCAAATCAGGCCTACCGCTATTTAAAGCCCTCGCCCCATCGGCTAAAACCAGCAATTTCGGCAATTGTTGTGGTGGCAAAATCCGGCGCACGATCGAATCTACAACCTGAAGAGTCGCCCCATTCACCCCAAAATTGTAAGCTTTGAGCCCCGGATAGCCCCCAGCGGCCAAAGCGGTTTCCAGAACTCCCGGATCGATGCCCCGCAGCGCCCTAGAACTGCCCACAATTAAGATATCCGGCGGTCTTTGATGCTGACGGATATACTCTTGATATCGAGCTATTTGAGCGTCTAGCTGCTCGCTCCTCAAAGTAGGATAAACCATAGCAGGAGGGGCCTCAACTACAGGAACGGCGATCTTCCCTGGCTTGGTAAACCCAGAACCATTGAAAGCCTCTTCCCCCTTCGCCAAGGGCGAGGGTTCCAAGGGTATTTGAGGCAAATTCACCTCCTGAGACTGGGGAGCCACGGGGGATGCTGGACTCACCACAGGGGTTTTAACGTCGCTCTCAGGCTTGACACTTGAATTTTGACAATTTTGGTCGCTGCACGCCAACATCGCCCTAGGAGCTGCACTGACCGTCGTATATTTCACAAATTGACCAAGTAACCAATCGCTATTGAAAGTCAACAGACAGCCAGCGATCGCCCAAACCAAAGCAATACCCGCGGCGCGATCGGCTCTGACACTGGTAGAACCAGCCACAGAAGTTGACAAACCATCATTGGGAACAAATAAACCGGAAGCCACAAGGGGCTGTACCAAAGCTGGAACTAATCGCTCCCCTAGGTTGTAGCCTGGGAGTCGGATTTTTAAGCCCCGATGCCAGCCAGAGGGTTTGGCATCCCCAGGAAACACTAAATTTTCGCCCAAACTCGAAAAAGTCCCATCGGTGGCTGATGTAGCGAACTCCGGCACCGGCTCTTTTTCAAACACCACCAGTTGGGAGTCCACGGAGGCTGCTGTGGGTGCTGATTCCTGGCTAGTCGCCGTTGTGAGATTGAGTCCGTAACGCCACAAAGGTATTTTTTGGCCCGCGCGACGCCCGTAGACTCGCACTCCTGCTACTCCGGGAATTTTTAACTCCCGCAAGAACTTCACCACTGGTGGGCCCACCTTGGACTGAGAAGGGCAAGTCAGAGATTCGGTCATGATGTGGAGTACGTCGTCTTTTTGGAGTACGACAGCCCGGATACCGCCTGTTTCTAACTTACGTTTGAGATTGGGGTTGAGCAACCTGTTTAATAAAAAAGTCAGGGCTGAGCGATCGCCCTCGGCTGCTAAAGTTCTGGGGCTTGGAGCCAAGTCTGGATGATGAGCCGCCGGCAAGTCCACCCAGTCTATCCACCCTGGGGAATCTGGCTGGGCTTTGCTATCGCTGACTGCTTTAACACCGTAGAGAGTGGCTCCATGAATGCCCTGGGGCGCGAAGGAGGCAAGCATGGGGGCGATCGCGTCGGCTGTTTGCTGTTTGTCTGGGTAGGGTGGTGCTTTCTGCTTTTGCCCTTTGCCGACAGCCTTGCTACAAAACAGGTGTAGGGTTGATTCTTTCAGGGTTGCTCGCACTTCCACTTGCGATGGTGCCAAGTGTAGGTTTAACAGTTTGGCGATCGACTGGACATCTCCCCAGCGGGCCCAGGCTTTGAGAATTTTGTCTGGTGGTGTTAAGTCTACCCGCAGCATCCAGTCTGGCTTGGCTTCGCCGCTGACTTGGCTGACAATTACCGCATCTCGGAAATTTTCTAGTTTGAGCTTCCGCAGCCTGCCGGCGGTGGGTTCTGCTAGCAAGGATGGATCGGGGCTGTATCCTGATTCGCATAGCACCAGCAGTCGCCTGTCGATGGTTTTGAGATGTTCCCGTGTCTCGGAATCATCGGTTTCGGGGCTGTCAGGGAGTTCTTTTTCGCGGATGCTAACTTTGACCGAAACTCCCATCGGTCCTAGAATTTCGCTCAAATAACTGGCGATCGCATCTGGATAGCCCCGCTTCGCCAAACTTTCCACCGGCAGTGTCAGCGTTGATGTCTTGGCGGTGTCGCCGATCGCTGGTTGGGGGGATTGAATCAGGGCTACTGCGCCACGGTTCTCATGCTGCTGGGTTGTTTCATGTCCGTGTACTGCCACGGGGGGACTGAAACTAGAACTGGCTGAAGTGTCGATCGTCACAGGAGCAGTTTCAAACAGTTCTCGGTATTCAATCCCGGAGGCTTTGGCGGGAGTTTCCGCATCAAATTCGAGTTCTTCCCGCAACTGTGGGGCGGTGGTGGGGGGTGCGACAGGATTGGAGATTTGTTTGAGTTTGCGGTTTTGATTGCGGAATTTCCCGAAAAATCCTCCTTTTGGAGCCTCTGTGGGCGGTTCGTCGGGGGGAATTGTCGGTGCTGGTGGTTCCGCAACGGTTGCGTCATTTTCCTGTTTTTGGGGGCTGCTGCAATCGAGCCTGACTGTCCAATCATTTTGGCGGGAACCGAGTTTGCGCCCGCACAGAAATAATTGGTAAATTTTTGGTCGATCGGGCGCTAGGAGTCGAGTGAAATCTGTTTGGGCGATCGCCGATGTGAATCTCGCCGTCACCAATTCCTGGGACGGACAGAGCGCTGCTTCGCACAAAATGTGCAGGTGATTGCCTCGCAACCGCACTTGTAACTGAACTTCGGGAAGCCCCAAAGCTGCTTGCGCCCATTGCGACGCGGCCGATCGATTATCTGCCAATATGCTCCCGTTCGCATTCAACATGGGGCTACCGATTTTAGATTTCTGATTGTAGATTTTAGATTAAAGAATTCAGTGACATCACTCCCACCTGAAGGTACAGAGCTTCTAAGAATCACTTCTTAGATTTCCTAGTTACTCCCTTACGGGATTTCGACATTGACGCTTATTGAGCAATTTCAATCCCCGGCAAACCGTCTGCATAGGCATTTTGAATTCCCGACTGCCGATCGCTACGCCTCTAATCGCCAATTAATTGGACAAACGTGGACTCAGCATACAAAAGAAAACCTTGGCACCTCAAAAGTGGTCATTCTTTTTGGCATACCTGCTGGCATCACAGGATAGAGGCTATTGATATTGTTCTGTGAAGACCCGCCTCAATGGGGCGTTTCTTGGGGATAAATCCCCCTCGGATTTCTCCGGTAATGTTTTCCTCGTCAATGTTAGCGAGGCTTGTCGTGCCGGAAACACTTCCTTAGCTAAATAGAGATGTTTAATCTCCGGCGACATAGCTACAAGCTGGAAAGCACTCGTAGGTGTCGTGACCTTACTAACGTAGCCTAGTTAAAGACTTAGACTGGCTATCTCGTCCACTTTTGTCCAGTGTTTAGCGGATAGCTGTCTCAAGGAAGAGGACAGCCAGCTACTATATTTACAGTATTTTGTTAAGTTGTAAACTGGGGTAAAAGAAAACTCAGGAGGGATTTATGCCGTCGGAAAACCCAGATTTACCAAAAACCCAAACACTTCAAGGTCAAAATTGCCTAATTCCATCCGATCTGGTCTTGAGCTTGGTGACAGTCCCACTGCTTGGTGGTTTGCTCGTTGCTAAGGCTACAGCAGAGTTTGTTAGCTCCCTCGGCGTTGAAAGCGAAGAAGTGTTTCGGGGCTCTCGCCTCCCCCAGCTTAACTTTCCCTACGCCAAGGAGTAGAAAGCTGAAAGTGTCCATGCTCTCTAAGTAAAATCAAGTTGTCTCGTATTTGACCGCAAAAAAAAGTGTTTTCGGTAAGACTAAACCATACAATTTTTTAGACACCCGCAGCTATTGAGGAACAGCCCCGATGAGTTCACTCCTCCAGTCTTCAGAACAGGCTATTAATTCCACATCTATTTCCCCTTCTCTTGCCCACTCAAAATCAGACCTGTTTCTACGCAATCGCCTCAAAATAGTAGAGGACCTGTGGAAATCGGTGCTGCGACAAGAGTGCGGGCAGGAATTGGTAGACTTGCTAGGCCAAATGCGATCGGTGAATTCCTCCGAGGGACAAGCCACTCACTTTCGCGAATCCAACGTTTTGCAGCTCATTGAAAAGCTCGACCTCAACGCCGCCATTCGCGCGGCTAGGGCTTTTGCACTTTATTTTCAGTTAATCAATATTGTCGAACAGCACTACGAACAGCGAGACCAACAGCTAGCTTATGTCGGTAGCAACAGTGCTGGGGAACGGACGTTTTCTAAGTTGCCGGGAAACGCCATGGATGCGCCCGATCGCCCGCGACACCGAGAAGGCCCGTCTCCACAAACTCCCGGCCCTAGGGAAACCGAGCTTGTGAGCAAAGACGCAGGAACTTTTCACCAACTGTTCCCCATGCTGCTGCGCTTGAACGTGCCTAGCCAGCAAATTCAGCGCTTGATCGATCAGTTAGACATCCGCTTGGTATTTACAGCCCACCCGACGGAAATTGTCCGCAACACGATCCGCACCAAGCAGCGACGGATGGCGAAGATTCTGCAACAGTTAGACCAAGTTGATGAGAAATTTCCGCTGGTGGGCACAGACTCTGAAAGTCCCTACGCTGTCTCTTCCTGGGAAGCTTGCGCTCTGCAAGAGCAATTGATGGAAGAAATTCGCCTGTGGTGGCGCACTGACGAGCTGCACCAGTTTAAGCCGACTGTGCTTGACGAGGTGGAATACACTTTGCACTACTTCGATGAAGTGCTGTTTGATGCGATTCCCGAACTCTATCACCGGCTCAAGCAAGCTCTACACGCTTCTTTCCCTTACCTGAAACCACCGAGTTACAACTTTTGCAAGTTTGGTTCTTGGGTGGGTTCCGACAGAGATGGCAATCCTTCTGTGACTCCAAAAGTTACTTGGCAAACGGCTTGCTATCAGCGCCATTTAGTGCTGTGTAAGTACATCAATGCCGTGAAGCGCCTCAACGAGCTGTTGAGTTTGTCGCTACACTGGAGCGACGTATTGCCGGAATTACTAGAATCTCTCGATCGCGACAAATCGGAATTCCCGGAAGTTTACGAGCAGTGGGCAATTCGTTACCGCCAAGAACCCTATCGACTGAAGCTGGCTTACGTGCTTCAGCGACTGGAAAATACGCGCGATCGTAATTGGCGACTCTACAAAGGAGACGAGTTGCAGCGGGAACGGGAAGCTTTGTCAGGAAATGCTGGCATGACCGGTCTTTATCGATCGGGCACAGAATTTTTGGCGGAGTTGCAGCTAATCCAGCACAATTTGGTCGAAACAGGTTTGAGTTGCCGAGACTTGGAAAATCTGCTTTGTCAAGTAGAAATTTACGGATTTAATTTGGCTTACCTAGATATTCGCCAAGAGTCCACCGTACACTCGGACGCTTTGAACGAAATTGCTGAATACCTGCAAATTTTGCCAACGCCCTACAATCAAATGACGGAATCAGAGCGAACTATTTGGCTCGCAACTGAACTGCAAACTCGTCGCCCTTTAATTCCCGCAGAATTACCATTTTCTCCCAAAACTTGCGAGACAATTAATACCTTCCGAGTCTTGCGGCAAATGCACCAGGAGTTTGGGCCGGAAATTTGCGAAACTTACGTGATCAGCATGAGTCACGATGTCAGCGATTTGCTAGCAGTCTTACTATTAGCAAAAGAAGCGGGCATCTACGATCCAGCAACAGGAATTAGCAGCGTTCAAGTGGTACCTCTGTTTGAAACAGTGGAAGATTTGAAAAAAGCACCGATCGTGATGCAGCAGGTATTTGAACTACCACTTTATCGCGCTTTACTAGCTGGAGGTTACGCTGCTGCCAAGGCTCAGCAACTGTCCGATTCTTCCCCGGCTGTTTCCTTGCAAGAAGTGATGCTGGGCTATTCAGATAGTAATAAAGATTCGGGTTTCCTCAGCAGCAATTGGGAAATTCAGAAAGCTCAAAAAGCTTTACAAATAGTTGCTGAAAACTACGGTGTGGAATTACGAATTTTTCACGGCCGGGGCGGTTCTGTAGGCCGCGGTGGCGGGCCTGCTTATAAGGCAATTTTGGCTCAGCCAGGAAAGAGTATTAGCGGGCGAATTAAGATTACCGAACAAGGGGAGGTTTTGGCTTCTAAGTATTCTTTGCCAGAGTTAGCACTTTACAACTTGGAAACTGTGGCCGCAGCAGTGATTCAAGCTAGTTTGCTGCACACAGGTTTCGATGGCATCGACCCTTGGAATCAGATTATGGAGGAGTTGTCTGCAAAATCGCGATCGCACTACCGTAACTTAATCTACGAACAGCCAGATTTAGTCGATTTCTTCCATCATGTTACCCCGATTCAAGAAATCAGTCAGTTGCAAATTAGTTCTCGTCCAGCCCGTCGTGGTGGCAAGAAAGATATCGGCGGTTTGCGGGCAATTCCGTGGGTATTTAGCTGGACTCAAAGCCGCTTTTTGCTCCCTTCCTGGTACGGTGTGGGTACGGCTCTACAAGAATTTTTGCTAGAGGAACCGGAAGAACATTTGAAACTTTTGCAGTATTTTTACTTGAAATGGCCATTTTTTAGAATGGTGATTTCTAAGGTGGAAATGACTTTATCCAAAGTAGACTTGCAGATTGCCGAACACTACGTCCGAGAGTTATCTCTTCCAGAGGATAGAGCGCGTTTTCAGACTTTGTTTGAACAAATTTCTTGCGAATATCACCTGATTCGCGATTTGGTTTTAACTATTACCGGACACCAACGTTTGTTGGACGAAGATCCGGCATTGCAGCGTTCCGTGCAGTTGCGAAATGCCACCATTGTACCTTTGGGTTTATTGCAGGTTTCACTGCTCAAACGCTTGCGACAACATGGTAGTGGTGCTGTGCCGGGGGTAATTCACTCGCGTTACAGCAAAGGTGAATTGTTGCGGGGAGCTCTGTTGACGATTAATGGTATTGCTGCGGGGATGCGGAATACCGGTTGATGATTTTGAGTTGATTACTCGTTACCAGGCTCTGCCTGGTAACGCAGATCTAGAGGCTCTGCCTCCTATTTTCCTTTATTCCTTCTATTGTGGCTGGTAACGCAGATCTAGAGGCTCTGCCTCCTATTTTCCTTTATTCCTTCTCTTCGACGAGGCAGAGCCTCTGGATATCGGTTCCCAGGCAGAGCCTGGGAACCAGTTAATTGTGGCTGGTAACGCAGATCTAGAGGCTCTGCCTCCTATTTTCCTTTATTCCTTCTCTTCGACGAGGCAGAGCCTCTGGATATCGGTTCCCAGGCAGAGCCTGGGAACCAGTTAAATCGCTTCGATTTAGTGCAGGTAGTTCAAATCAGTTGATTATCACTTAAAGCTGAGTTGGATCGATACCCAATTCTTGCAGTTTTGCCGCCATGCGATCGCGCTGTTGCTCGATTTCATCCCGCTGTTCCATTAACTCTACATAAGACAAAAACCGCTTTCCATCGGGACGAATCACCTCTAACTCTGGTTCTGCAAACACAAATCTGACCCCTAGACGTGGACTTACCCACCCATCCAAGGATTCAATTACAATTAGTCCTGTTTCGTCTCTTTGCCATCCAGTTAAATCGTTACGCTGTGGATCGTAGAGGTAATATTCTTCTACACCAAAGTGGCTATAAAATTGCAACTTCAGCGCCATTTCCGATAAAGTATTTCGCGGTGACAAAATCTCAAAAACGACTTGGGGAGTGATATTATCTTCCAGCCATTGCTGGTAAGAACCTCGATATCCCTTGGGTCTACCAAATACCACCATAGCATCGGGCGCGCGCCTCGTCTTATTATCGCCTTCGACGGGATACCAGAGTAAATCCCCGGCTACAAATACAGTTGGATTGTCTTTAAATAAGGCTTCGCATCCTTCTTTTAGTTTGGCAATCCAAGCAAATTGAAGCGTATTATCTGACATAGGCTGTCCATCGCTATCTGGATAGAGGACTTTTTCTGGTTGTTTCGTTGGTAGTGGCTGAGTTTGTAGTTGAGGAGTCATTTGAATGGCACCATAAACTTCTAAATTTCATTATAACTAATTACGCATTGAGAGTGATATTTTGTAGTCGTTTAAACCTTAAGGTTGTGGTAAGATTGAAAAATGAATTCAAGGTTGTTTTATGTCAAATCTTGAATTATTAGACCAACTTCGGCAGTTATCCTGTGCTGAGAAGTTTCAAATGATGCAGTTTTTAATCGCTGAATTGGCGAAAGAAGAAATGTTAAAACCCTTGGATAATGGCGCGGCTTATCGTGTTTTGTCGCCTTATGATTATGGTGATGCGGCCCAGAAACTAATGAGTTTATTAGAACAAGAAGAAACAAAAGAAAATGCGAAATGCTAATTTGATGTCTGTTTTTATCGTTCACAGTTGGCGTTTGAAGTGTCTCCTAAATTTAGGGATAGTTGAGATGATCAATCTGACCTGCATTCCCTACGGAGAGTTTTCCCACTCGGCGGTAAGCTTGCGGAAATTATATTGAGATACGCCGGGATGACAAGTCACACAACTGCTGATATTTGCAGGTTGTGACATTTTAACTTTGGGGTGCAGAGCTTTGAAATAGCGAGAACTCGCAACTCGATAAGCCAGTTCTTCTTCTTTCGTTTGGGGACGAGAAAAAGTTTGTAGATAGTTCCAGACTAGCAGGCGCGGTGGATCTACTAGGAGTTTGATGGTTTGTCCGTAGTGTTGGGAATCTTGCAGCAATCTGCGCCAGGTTTCTGTTGGTAAGACTTGCGGTGGTAAACCTATGTGACAGGTGGCGCAGTTTTCGAGGTACAGTTGTTGTCCGAGTTGGTAGCGATCGGGAATGCGATCGACAGTGCCGATATTTTCGATTCCAGATACTTGAGCTAGTGGTGCGGGGGTGCGAGCATCGGCTGTCTGGGCGGCTACCCATCCCCCGCAGGTACAGCAGAACACGATCAACACTAGCAAAGTTGAGTAAAGTCCCCGCCAGGTTCGCCTAGGAAGTCGGCGGGGTGTTTGGTGCTTCATTTTGCTTCTGCCTTTGGTCTTCTAATTTTTGCCACAACGATCGGGTTTTTTGGAGCCTGCGTTGATTTTTTCTTAAATCACTGGTATGCTCATGCCTTCCCGTGCTAAGCAGCTATTGGCGAAAACTGCTTGGACTTCTGCTTCTACTCGATCGAGAAAGTTGTCGTCATGACCTGGATCGTGGTGAAACATTACCACTTTTTTGACTCCCGCTGCTTTGGCTACTTCTACTCCTGCTTGCCAAGTGGAGTGTCCCCAGCCGACTTTGGGCGACTTGAAGTCATGATATTCTTCGTTGGTGTAATTCGCATCGTAAATCAACACATCTGCGTCGCGAGCTAGGTGTACTATGTTGTCGTCTAACCGATCGGCAAAGTGTTCTGTATCGGTGCAGTAGACGGCACTGTGTCCCTCCCAGGTAACACGATATCCGATCGCGGTATTGGGATGATTGAGCAGCGCTGTTTCGATTTTTACATCGTCGAGTTCGATGATATCCCCCGGAGTCAAGTCATTAAATTTGAGGTCTGACTGCATCACCTGGATCGGGACTGGGAAGTTGGGGTGGTGCATTTGGTCTGCCAAACGCTGTTTAATTGTAGTGCCGTTGGGGGCGATCGCACCGTAAATGTGAAAGCAGTTCCCTGGAATGAAGGCAGGGGTAAAAAAAGGGAACCCTTGAATGTGATCCCAGTGCGTGTGGCTGAAAAACATATGGGCTTCCACTGGCATCTGTCGCAGCAAGTTAAGACCAAGGACTCGCAGACCAGTGCCACCGTCAAAGATCAGGCGTTGTTTGCCCAACCGCATTTCTACACAAGAGGTGTTACCTCCATAGCGAATGGTTTTGCTACCGGGAGTTGCGATGCTGCCCCGGACTCCCCAAAACTGAACGACAAACTCGGTCAAAGGGCTGCTTGAGCTAGTGGTTTTGCCATCAGAAGGCTGTGGAATGGCTGCGGACTTTTGGGAATCAGGCATTTTTTTTAGCTTTACGCGCAGGAACTTGGGAGTTGAGATTTTATTTTTTAATTCGAGAGTTTAAAAAAACATTGAGCCTTCAGGCAGTGAGGTGGGACCGGGAACCCGATCGTTATCATAATGTTTGACAGGGAAACATTCAAAACGTTTGACAGGGAAACAGTCGGAGTACCTCAAATGAAATCAAATATATCTTTAAATTGGAATCTAGTCTGCCCACACCATAAATCATATTTGGTGTGGGAGTATGTGATTCTGGTTGTAGTCCAAGAATGCGGGCTAGTGGTTTATTTGCGATCGGCTGCGATGCACTTTTCCACTAATGGCATTACTAGATCCACATCTTGCCACCCTAGAATTTCTGTCACTTTTTTCTCCAAATTTTTGTAGGTTCTAAAAAATTCGGCTATTTCATCCAAGCGATGGGGTGCTACGTCTTTGAGGGACTTATAGTGAGCGTAGCGTGGGTCTTTGTCGGGAACGCACAATAATTTTTCGTCCCGATCGCCTCCATCGATCATTTCTAGCATTCCGATGGGACGGGCTGCAATCACGCACCCCGGAAATGTGGGCTCGTCCATCATCACCATGCCGTCGAGGGGGTCGCCATCGTCAGCTAAGGTATTAGGTATGAAGCCATAGTCGCATGGATATTGGACTGAGGAAGAGAGTACCCGATCTAGAGCAAAGGCTTGTAAGTCTTTATCAAATTCGTACTTGTTTTTGCTACCGGCGGTAATTTCGATCAGGACATTGAGCAGTCCTGGTTTCGGCTGTGCCGGAATTAGCGATAAGTCCACAATAATATCTCCAAGTTAACAGATGATCCGGGTTTTGCTATTTGTCAAACCCCTTTCATAGCATTTTAGGAGCGATCGGGCCCAACGGCTGCATAAGATTGATATAAAGCGATCGCCTCGGATTGATTTTTTGGCGCTGACCCACGACATAACGCGATCGACACAAAATCAGGCACACGCCGATCGAAGAATCAATCTAACGTTGAATTTCCTTGTAAATTGACTGGACTACGTCGATCAGGCTCAAGACTTGCTGCCATTCGGGAGCATCCGGCTTGTAGCTTTTAGCACGCTGAGTTTTCAAACTGTGGTGCAAGAGGTTCAGCAGCGCCTCTGGAGACGGTAAGGGTTCCTCATCATCTGCTGGGGCCAGGGAAGCATTCTCTTCGATGATTTCTTTGATATTTTGCGCCTTGTCTGCCAGGGTTAAAGCTCTACCTGCGAGGTTTTCCGGCATTTTCGGTCGTTCCGACAAAGACGCGCCTGTCAGTTCCACCAGTAGTTGACAGACTTGATCGACCCATTCGCGATCGTTTACCGAAAAGGAACCCGATTTGAAAACTTGTCCATCTCGTCTTTGCTGAATGCTTTGTACCTTCTGTATCAGAGGTAGAGCCTTTTGGGTAATGTTTTGCGGCATTCTGGGGATATCGGACAAGGAGTTCCGAGCAATCTCTAGCAATAGTTGGTAAACCTGATCTACCCACTCAATATCTCCCGACTGCGAATTCCAATTATTCATAACTGACGCTAGTAGTTTTCCATAATAAGACCAGAACATTAAGTAGCTGTGGTTTTCAGCATCTTTCATACAACAATCATACCTGTTGGAGCAGATTTAAAATCACCGTCTCAGTGATGTTAGAAAAAGCTTGGCAGGATAAAAACTCCCCAAACATTCAGCTATGGGTAGTTTTGTCAATAAATTAATTTGCGGTTTGACACCCCAATCGGATATGGGTGCATCTGTGTTTGGCAAATAGATTCGTAGGGGCCATAGCATGACCGCTGTAAATTTCTGGTTATCACTAATAAATTGTCTGCGGTCATGCCATGGCCATTACAAAATCAGGATGCTCCATCGGATATTAAGGTTCCGGGTTCGTCGCGGCCGCCAGCCAGAGGGGCGCTGGTGCAGCATTTACCCCAGGACTTAGGGCGGGGGAGTCCTATTTTTCTGTAAGGTTCCACACCCCATCCCAGTTGAGTACATCTGAGAATTTGTGCTGAAATAGCATACAGCGTTCGACGTGCAATTTAGCCGCCTTGTTTTTGGGATCGACGAGCAAAACCTCCTTAAATTCGCCCAGTGCCTGTCTAAAAGATTTCTTAGCTTTCGGTTCTAACATTGTCTTAATTTCGCTCAGTACCTTTTTCACTCCATCAAGGGTCAGATTTTCGACAAATTCCTCATCTAACCTCTCTACTACTGTTTCTTCGGCCCGGCTTTTAATTTTCGCCTGCAATAACTGTCTGATATGTGAGGATTTCAGGCGCTTGATTTTTCGATTTGAGGGGTCTTTGATATCTGCTTCCAAAATCTTTTTGACATCGCCCTCTTGCAATTCCTTAATTTCGTCTGGTAATAACTCTCCGATCTTAGATTTTATCAAGAGTCTGGCTTCATCTTCCGAGAGGTTTTTGATACCTTCCCATTTCAGGAGTTTAATTTCTGACTCGAATATTTTATGGGCTGGTGACTGATTTGTTACATCGTACTCAGGCTCTTTTTTTAGTTGATATAACAATTTTTTGAGTTCACGTTCTAACTGTTCATCGACCGTGTAGGAGAGATTTTTTAGTTCTGTTTCGGGCATTTTCGCCACATCTTTTAAGATTTTTTCCACCTCACCCTTATCTAGTATTTGAGTAACAGGTTGCTTGTAAAATTCGCGTCCTGCGTTATAGTGTTCCACAATTTTTTTCTCTGTTTCAGTCAGATCCCTGCTAACGGAGGAGTAACCGGGCTTGATAGCTACAAGTTCGTAAATGATGACTGGTTCGCTTTTGCCTTTAACAGTAATGAAATCTAGTTCCCGCACTTCCAGTCGCTCTTTGTATTCTTTGTAGGTGTTGTCACTAATGATTAAGTCAGTGCCGTACTGCTTGCTGGCCCCTTCTAAGCGAGAGGCGAGATTCACCCCATCTCCAATGGAAGTGAGTTCCATCCGTCTGCTGGAGCCGATGTTACCACTGACAACTTCGTCGGAATGGATGCCCATACCGATACTGATCGGTAACTCGCGATTATCAATTCGCTCTTGATTAAATTCCTTCAATTTTGCCCGCATTTCCACTGCCGCTTGCATGGCGCACCAGGCATGATCTTCTAGGGGTGCTGGAGAGCCAAAAACTGCCATCAGAGCGTCGCCGATGTATTTGTCGAGAGTACCTCCGTAGTTGAATACGGAATCTACCATCACTTCAAAATATTTGTTGAGCATCACTACCACTTGTTCGGCTTGCAATTTTTCCGTAAGTGTGGTGTAGCTGCGAATATCGGAGAACAGCACCGAAACGTGCTTGCGTTTACCTCCCAATCCTGTATCTCCTGAAGCCAGCAGCGCTTCGGCTACTGCTGGGGTCATGTAGCGGTACATCAAGTTTTTGACTTGCTTAGCGCTGCTGATATCTTCCATCACAACTAATGCTCCGTTAACTTTTTTGGGGTCAGTAGCATCTGTCATGGAATTGATCGACAAATTTATGCTCTGCTGTTCTCCTTCGGAGGGCTTCGCTCGTTCTCCTTCCGAGGGCTTCAATGGTTCTCCTTCCGAGGGCTTCAATGGTTCTCCTTCCGAGCGCTTCAATACTTGGTCAGGGTAATACTGCTGGCGGTGTTTGTCGTCTGTAGGGTGCAATGCCAGATCGAACCACTTGGCAAAATCACCTTTTTCCAAGTTAATTAGATCGCGCAAAGATTGACCTTCTGCCAAGCGGGCATCGCTAACGCCAAGCAATTTTTTGGCACTGGGATTCGTAGCGACTATATGGCCTTTTTGGTCTGTAGATATGACGCCGTTTGTCAGGGCGTGCAGCATATCTTTTTGTCTTTGTTCTTGCTGTTTGACTTCGGCAAATAGTTTGGCGTTTTGCAGGGCTACTCCTGCTTGGATATTAAACGCTTTCATAAATTCCATGTCGTTGCGATTGAAACTCGCTCGCCACTGTTCGGGGGCTTCAGGCCAGTTTTCTGGATTGTATGGGGGGTATTCTCCTTGTTTTTTTTTGTTAATTAACTGGGTGACTCCAATCAATTTGTGGTCGGCATTAAATACTGGCATACAGAGCATACTGCAAGTACGGTAGCCAGTTTTTTGGTCTGTTTTTTTGGAAGTTTCGGCGCGGGGGTCGTCGTGCACGTCAAAGGGAATCAGCAGCGGTTCGCCGGATTGGGCGACAATACCTGCAAAACCGGCGCTTCTGGGTATGCGAAGTTCTTGAAGTTGACCTGCGATCGGGATTTTTGTCCATAGTTGATCTCGATCTTCGTCAATTAGCCACAGGGTGCTGCGATCGGCTTGCATCAGTTCTTGAGCCTGATCCATCACCCGTTTGAGAGTGTCTTCTAAGTCTAGACTGCTTTGAGAAAGAGCGTTGACGGCGTTCATCAGCGCTGTCGCTGCCCGCTGCCTTTGAGTTGCTGCGTAGAAAGATTTAGAAGATTCTAAAATTAGGCGAATGGACGGGGCAAATTCTCTAAATATTTGTTCGTCTTCTTGGGTAAATCCTTGCCGATCGATCTGTGCGTCTAAATGGTCGTAATTATGATGATCTGCCTTGAGTTTATTAATCAGTTGAACGACTGCTACTAACTCTTGTGTGTCTTCATTGATCAGAGGCATCGCCAGCATTGTATAGGTGCGATATCCTGTTTTTTCGTCAGTTTTTTTGGCGTTAGTCGATCGCGGGTCGTTGTAAAAATCATAGGGAATATTCACCCCTTTTCTGCCGGTGGCGACTTCTCCAGCAATGCCCACATTGGCGGGAAATCTGAGTTCTAGGTTGTTGCCATGTTCATCTTTGGCAACCCTTGCCCAGAGTTCATTTTTTTCGTCGTCTAATAAAAATATAGTGCTGCGATCGGCATTGAGCAATTCCCCGGTTTTCTGGGTAATCGACTGCAACATTTCGTTAAGGATAGCGTCAAACCCTTGGCTGTCTAAGAGGTTGTCGAGCATTCCCAAGGTTTGATTGACAACCTTCAGTTTGTTCTCTACGTCCTTGGCAACTCCTTTAAAACTATCCTTGTTTAGGGGTGCGAGGAAACTGGAGAAGTTTCCTTGGGTTGTGACGATTTGACCACTGCTAGAGGGATAGTGAGATTGCTGTTCCTGATGATTTTCAGTGATAGGAGTGACATCTATAGTCACATTACCTAGGGATGACAGATTGGAAGATGCAGAATAATTCATAGACCTTTAGAGAAGCTTAAGTTTAAGGTTTGGTCTCTCAGGTAGCAGATCTGGCAAGTAGATCGCCCGGAGCGTTGCACAAGAGTAGAGTAAAAGTATTTGTCAAACTATTTCCCAGTTTACAGAACTTCCTACCGATGGCAAGGAAAGGCCGTTTGGGGGAGAACCGTGGGAGATTGAGAGCGCTGTGGGCATTAGTCCACGGTGCTCACAGGTCGCGAATCTTTTTTAAATGGTATGGTATCGGATTTTGACATTAGGTTTACTAAGTGTAACTAGATTCGGTGACTCCGAACGTCCGATCGCCTGGGCGGACTGCAATCTCTTGTAAATATAGGAGTGGACGGGGAGGGTAGGCAAACAAAGGCACTACCCCTACAAAATGATGATTTGTCACCAGAATGAAACAGCCCTGGGCTGTCAGGGGGTCGATGGATGCGGACTAAAGTTTGACTAGCCGCCATTGTGACACCACTACTAACTAATTATGTGTGCTCATCTCTACAATTGTGGTTTCTAGATAGAATTTCTGTCAACTTCGCCACTAAAACAGTTGCTGAGACTGGTACAACTGTGATAGTAATATCTGCTTGCCATCGACTGTCACAGCTAACTGTGACATAAATACCCTGTTTAGTTGTTAAATCTTAACAATAATTGCGGTCAACTTCAGTTTTTTGAGAATGAATTTGACGCAAAGAAGCAGCCTGAGCTAGGAGAGATTCAGCAAAAGCGATGGCTTCTGTTTCCGATCGCCCACTAGCAAGTTGAGCCAGTTCTTCCCGTCGCTGCTGGCTGTTGAGGGCCACAACACGGACCACTGTACGTTCCGATGATTCAGGGTTGGCTAGATCTTCCTTGGTGCCTGTTTCAGAGCCGATCGTCTGTTTGTTGACACGAAAGTGACAGTCCGCCATGGCAGCAATCAAAGGTTGGTGCGTCACACAAAGGACTTGGTGTTTTTCCGAAAGTTGATGGAGTTTTTTGGCGATCGCCCCAGCCACTCTCCCAGACACCCCGGCATCAATTTCATCAAATACCAGAGTGCTAGCACCTTCTATTTGCGAAAAACAAGCTTTGATAGCGAGCAAAAAGCGACTCATTTCTCCCCCAGAGGCGATCGCACCTAGGGGTTGCAGAGGTTCCCCTGGATTCGGACTGAAACAAAAGGCGATGCGATCGGCACCATTTGCTGTTGGGGTAACTGCTGCAATTTCCACTTGAAATTGTACTTTTTCCATGGCTAAGGGCTTGAGTTCTGCCACTAAAGCAGCTTCGAGTTTCAGAGCCGTTTCCCGTCGCAGGGCGCTGAGGTGGCTGCAAGCATCATTTAATTGCTCCATAGAGGCTTGATAGGCGAGTTCTAATGCCTCCATGGACTCGCCTCCTGCTAAAAGTTCATTTAGTTCGTTTTGGATGGTTTGATAATAGGCGATCGCTTCTTTAAGCGGGCCATATTTGCGACAGATTTGTTTAAGTTCCTGAATTCGCTCTTCTACTTCTTCAAGTCTTTGCGGATCTGCTTCTAATTGTTCGCCGTAGCTGCTAATTTGGCGGCTGGCTTCTGTAGCTTGAGCTAGAGCATCGCTGACCATTTCTAGAATTGGTTGCAACTGAACATCGTAGACAGCCATGTCGCTTAAAGTTGCCTCAGCTTTGCTCAACAAGTCAGCAGCAGAGGCGGCATCAGTGTCATTTTGATAGAGAGCTTGATGAACTTGGTAACTTTGTTGCTGCAATTCCACAACGTGACTAAGCCTGATTGATTCTTGTTCGAGGTTTTCCAATTCAGTCGCGTCTTCGATATGGGCTTGGCTAAGCTCTCGAACTTGGTATTCTAACAAATCAAGTCTTTGCAGGCGCTGCTGTTCTGACTGACGTCTGCGGTTGAGGGCGGTTTTGGCTTGGCTGGCGACAAGCCATGCTGCGGCGACATTCGATCGCCCTTGCAAAATAGTTTTACCACCGTAGAGATCTAGCCATTCTCGCTGGAGGGTTTCTAGTCCTAGTTGGACGGTTTGACCTTGAGCAGTAATTTCCACCAGTCGATCGCGCAGTTGCTCCATCAAGGGGCGGTTGACCAAAATTCCGTTCAAACGCGATCTCGTCCGCAGAGTACCGCTAGAGGCCATAATTTCCCGGCTGCAAACCGCTAAATTCCCATCAATGGGTTCAATTTCTTGCTCGCCCAGCCACAATGCCGCAGCTTTGTCCAATTCAAACGTAGCTTCCAATATTGCCCGCGCTGCTCCTGTGCGAATCACTCGGCGATCGACTTTTCCACCCAAGACTGCATCGATCGCATCTAGAATAATCGATTTCCCAGCTCCTGTTTCCCCTGTAAATACGTTCAAACTAGGGCCAAATTCTAGGTCTAGACAGTCAATCAAGGCAAAGTTTTCGATTCTCAGGGATAGTAACATGGGGAATTGGTTATTGGTTATTGGTTATTGGTTATTGGTTATGGGTTATTGGTTATTGGTTATTGGTTATGGGTTATTAGTTATGGGTTATTGGTTATGGGTTATTGGTTATTGGTTATTGGTTATGGGTTATGGGTTATTGGTTATTGGTTATTGGTTATTGGTTATTGGTTATTGGTTATTGGTTATGGGTTATTAGTTATGGGTTATTGGTTATTGGTTATTGGTTATTGGTTATTGGTTGTTTGTTATCCCTCGTCCCTAGGCTCTGCCTAGGGACGCAGATCCAGAGGCTCTGCCTCGCCTTTAACCATACCATCGAGGCAGAGCCTCTGGATCTGGGTTCCCAGGCAGAGCCTGGGAACCAGTGCACCAGTGCATTCCCGATTCCCTATTCCCTATTCCCTATTCCCTATTCCCCACTTCGAGTAAACCCAAGTGTTTATACGCAGCAATGGTGGCAATTCTACCCCTACTTGTTCTTTGCAAAAATCCAATTTGCATCAAATAAGGTTCGTACACATCCTCAATCGTTTGAGTATCCTCTCCTGTGGAAGCTGCCAGGGTTTCTAAACCCACTGGACCACCATTAAAGTTTTCAATCATTGCTGTCAACAGACACCGATCGGTCCAATCCAAACCTAGCGGATCGACATTAAATAATTCTAAGGCAACCGATGCAACTTCGGCGGTGATCGGCTTTAATTGTTTGACTTCACTATAGTCTCTAACTCGCCGCAACAATCGGTTAGCAATGCGGGGTGTGCCACGAGCTCGGCGGGCAATTTCTGTGGCTCCTTCTGCTGTGATGGGAGTGTCGAGAACTTGGGCGCTTCTTTGGACAATTAAACTGAGTTCGTCTATTTCGTAGTAGCGTAATCTTTGGATCAGTCCGAAGCGATCGCGCAAGGGAGCTGTTAGTGACCCAACTTTTGTGGTTGCTCCTACTAAGGTAAACGGTTTGAGGGGAATACTGCGAATTTTTGCACTTTTGCCTTGACCAATCGTAATATCTAAGCGGCAATCTTCCATCGCTGGATAGAGGATTTCTTCTGTTACTTTTGATAAGCGGTGAATTTCGTCGATAAACAGCACGTCTCCTGCTTTGAGGTTGACTAACAATCCGACAATATCGCGGGGTTTTTCTAGGGCTGGGGCTGTGGTGATTTTGCATTCAACTTCCATTTCTGCTGCTAAAATTAGCGACATTGTGGTTTTACCTAACCCTGGCGGCCCATACAGTAACAGGTGATCCATTGGTTCGTTTCGGGATTTGGCTGCTTGAATTGCGATCGCCAAAACTTCTCTCAAGTCTTTCTGGCCGATGTATTCAGCTAATCGTTGAGGTCGGATTTTGTCGTCTTGTTTGCTGTTGGTTTCGTCGGCTAGTTCTTGGGGCTCTACCAGCGATTCTGTCTGGGGTTTTACAGCTTTATTTTTGGTTTTTTTGGGGGTGGCTGCGGCAATGTGTTCGGGTAGATTTGGATCGGGAGGCTGTTGTTTGGAGGAGATAATTGCCATATTAATCTGCGAGCGAACTGGGGAAATTGTTTACAATTATTAAAATAGTCTTGAGAATTATTGAGTTGGCTATGAGTATACCGTCGGATTTATTAGCATCGGAAAATATAACTTTTGAAGGGGCGATCGCGCTGACTCAATCTTTATTGTCGGAAATTGAAGCCGATTCCCTACGGGATAGCTACGCTTCACGACTTTCACAGGCCCAGATTCAGCAAGCAGTGGCTTCTCTGGTGAACACACACAACGGTGCCAGAGGGTTTTTTGTCACCTATCTGACGGACGATCGACACCTTGCAGATGAACCGTCTCCTGGAGTGCTGGATGCACTGCGCGAGGCTCCTGAGATCGTAGCAGAACTGCTGGTCAAAAATCTGGCAATGTCGGCCGCAATGGTTGTCTATCACTCGCGTCATCACAAGCCGGAAATGGCCGCGGGTTCACAGAGAGTACAAGGGCGATCGCGCCATCTAATTCAAACTCTGCAAATACCTGCTTGTCAAACTCTAGCGGAGCAAATGCTAGAAAATTTGCGGACTGGACAAGGGGAATATGAGCAGTTTTTCGATCGCTGGGGCTATGATGGGGAGCAAAAAGTGGCGATCGGTTCGGCACTCAGCGAGGCGATCGGCTAATCAACAGCCCATAAGTGCCTTCTGGCTTCAACTAAGACAGCAGGAGTCCTGATACAAGCCCACATCATAGCGGTACTCCGCTTGATGATGGGTAGTTGACAAACAATTCCTCTGGGTGCAGCTAGCCCACAAACCCTTGATCAAAGTAGCGAGGCTGTGGAATAATTGCGGTTTAACAAAAGCTGCTATCAAGCAGCTTGAGTTGATTTAGGTGTGAAGGTAGCGAACGAGGGCAAAAAAATTGCTGAGATCGGTCAAAGGATTTGCCCACAAAGCCCGAACGGTTAGCCGCGGGCGACGGGCGAAGCTCAATTTGCTGGCAACATTAGTGCGCCGCGATTTAGAATCTCAATACAAAGGCTCAATTCTGGGCAATTTGTGGCCTTTGCTGAATCAGCTATCACAATTGCTGATTTACACTTACGTGTTTTCCATCGTCCTCAAGGTAAAACTCAACCTTGCAGGCTTCCCAGAAAACAGCGACATTACCTTTGGAGTCTGGCTGTTTGCAGGTTTACTGCCTTGGAGTGCCTTTACCAGTGGTTTGATTAAGTCGGCAGTATCCGTAGTAGGGCAGCCAAATTTAGTGAAAAAAGTGGTATTTCCCCTCGGTTTACTGCCGCTAGTACCTATTTTGACAGCGTTTATTGAAAGCTCTCTGGGTCTAGCAGCTTTAATCGTCATAGTAGCAGTATCATCGCAAAAGCTCAACGCTACACTGTGCTTGCTGCCCCTGGTTTGGATGCCTCAGTTGCTGCTAACTGCCGGCTTGGGATATTTAACCGCAGGCTTAACGGTATTTTTGCGAGATATTCCTCAGACTTTAGGTGTTATTCTAAATTTTTGGTTCTATTTGACGCCGATCGTCTATCCAGCATCGGTGATTCCCGAACAGTGGCGTGGATTGATCTTTTGGTTGAATCCAATGGCCGCAATTTCAGAAGTTTACCGCGACCTCATACTGCTTGGAGAAGTGAAACACTGGGGCGAATGGGGTGTAGCCACATTAATTTCTGCTGCTATATTTTGTGGAGGTTTAATTGTTTACCGACGTTTGCGTCCGGCTTTTGCTGACGTGCTGTAAATTGGTTTTAGATAGGATACTGTAAATTTGTTTTAGATCTAAAGTCAATCTAAAATCTAAAATCTAAAATCTAAAATCCAATGACAGAAACTGTAATTTCACTCAAAAATGTTTCCAAATGTTTTAAACGGTACGATCGCCCTGGAGACCGCTTAAAGGAAATAATTTATCCCAGCAAAAAACTTGCTGACGAATTTTGGGCACTACAAGACATCAATCTGGAAATTTCTCAAGGACAAACTCTAGGAATTGTCGGTCGCAACGGTTCGGGAAAAAGCACCCTCCTGCAAATAATTGTGGGGACGCTAACACCAACCGCAGGTAGCGTCGAAGTTAAAGGGCGAGTCTCAGCTTTGTTGGAACTCGGCAGTGGTTTTAACCCAGAATTTACCGGACGGCAAAATGTATTTTTCAACGCTCAAATCCTGGGATTCAATCAAAAAGAAACCGAAGAAAAATTTGATGAAATAGCAGCTTTTGCTGATATTGGAGATTTCATCGAACAGCCAGTCAAGACCTATTCTAGCGGTATGTTTGTCCGGCTGGCTTTCGCTGTGGCGACTAGCGTTGAGCCAAATATTTTGGTGGTTGATGAAGCACTTTCTGTCGGTGACGAAGCTTTTCAGCGTAAGTGTTTTGCTCGTTTACAGTCAATTCAGGAAAGTGGGGGAACAATTTTATTTGTTTCTCACGCAGCTACTTCTGTGGTGCAACTTTGTACTTCGGCAATTTTAATGGATAGCGGGGAATTACTGCTCGCTCACACGCCCAAGGTGGTCATATCTAAGTATCAAAAATTGATTTATGCCGATCCAGATCAAGTTTTGGGGTTAAAGGAAGATATTCGAGTATTGAATAAGCTGACCAAGCAGGAAGCGGAAGAAGACCTTCAGGATGTCACCACAGAAAGCACAACTGGAGAAATTAAACAAGAGCCATCCATTCCAGAATTCAAGGACTATTACGAAGAGTATTACGATCCAGGCATGATACCCTCGAATACGGTGAGGTATCCGTCTAGGGGAGCCTCCATTATTAATCCCTGCATCACTACGCTGAAGGGAAATGTGGTAAATCACTTGATTGGTCGTCAAGATTATATTTACACTTACTCTGTCACTTTCTCGAAGTCTACTTCCAAAGTGAGGTTTGGAATGTTAATTAAAACCATTAGCGGCTTTGAGTTGGCTGGTGCTTCTTTGAAGGCTTCTAGCAAGTCAATTAAGTATGTGGAAGCAGGAACGACAATGGTAGTCAAATTTCAATTTAAATGTTTGCTAAATCCTGGGGTTTATTTTTTGAATGCCGGGGTGGTGGGAACGGTAGATGAAGATTTGACTTATCTCGATCGCTGTGTAGATGTGGCAATGTTTAGAGTTCAGTCTTGTACTGAATCCTGTGGCAACGGTATTGTTGACTTGCTGATTGAACCGTGTTTAACTGTTGTCAATTCTGATTCAATGGTAACAGAAGTGTCTAGCGAGGTCATCAGATAAATTTTGTGGAAATAATGAGCAACATTAATCTAGATATGGTGGAAAATTCTGTTATTAAAGCATTAATTGGAGAGCAAGCTAAGTTTCCCGAACATTTTAAACAGAATATTTGCGAAGACGATGAAATGTATTTGTTTGCTCTGAGGAATGTAAAAAATGACAGCGATCGGGCTTTGGTGCGCTATTATTCCCTCGGTCGTCGGATTATGGATACAGTTAAACAAGTTGTAGATTGGCATTTTGGCGATTTTGAAAATGTGCCATCTTTTCTCGACTTCGCCTGCGGTTACGGTCGCTTTACCCGCTTTTTGATTCAGGAAATGCCACCGGAACGAGTTTGGGTGTCTGACATCTCTACCCAGGCTGTCAAGTTTCAAACAGAATACTTCGGTGTTAACGGTATTGTCTCTACGGGAAATCCAGAAAATTATCTAATTGACCAAAAGTTTGACTGCATTGTCGCTAATTCTTTTTTCAGCCATATGCCAGAAAGAACCTTTGGTGGCTGGTTGCAAAATTTGTATAATTTGTTGAATCCTAATGGCATTTTGATGTTTAGCGTTCACGATGAGTGTTTGCGGGCACCTGGTACAGAAATGCCAGCCACAGGTCTTTTGTTCAGCCCCAACAGCGAAATTGAGTCCTTGAATAAGCAAGAATACGGCACAACTTATGTAACTGAAAAGTTTGTCCGAGAAATTGTGCATCGCGTCAGTGATGGCAAAGCATTTGTGCATCGCATAGAAAAAGGTCTATGTAGATTTCAGGATTTGTATATTGTGACAAATCACCTGGTTAAAGATTTTTATAACTGGCAATTCAATCATCACCCGGAGGGATATGTTGATGTTGCTACTTTTACCAAAAAGGGTAGTTTGTATTTGGAAGGGTGGGCTGTAGATGTCAATCAGGATGGGATAATTGATGAGGTTCAAGTGTTGGTAAATGGTAAGCTTGTCCAGAAAACAGAGCCTTTTTACGACCGCCTGGATCTGGAGCAACATTTTCAGAAAGATGCGATTTTGCAGTCTGGCTGGAACTGTTATTTAGGGAAAGATACTATTTCTGCGCAGGATGTATTAACTGTGAAATTGATTAATAACTGTGGCGGGAAATTGATCGTTGAAAATTGCACAGTTCAATCCCTGGTCAGCCAGAAGTTATCGCAGTCTTTGTTGAGTTCTACCCATCACAAAATTAACTTGGTTGAAATTCAGTTGGCTGCTGCTAAAATAGAATTAGAGCAAACTAAAAATGAATTAACTTCTACTAAAACCCTGGGGCAGGAAACTGAAGCTAAGTTACAACAAACTGAAGCTAAGCTGCAAGAAACTGAAGCTAAATTGGTTGAGGTTAAAAGGATTTTTGAGCTGACAGAAGTTCATTTACTATCTGTGAAAGGGCAGTTAGAAGAAACAGAAAAATCGCTAAATTATGTCAAAGCAGAATTTGAGCGATCGCATAATCGGATTCTAGCAATGGAAAGCAGCAAATTTTGGAGACTCAGATCGGCTTGGTTTCAAGTCAGGCGCGCCCTAGGCTTAGCCGGAGAGTAAACAAAGGTAGAATAAAATTAATAGGTTTGGGAATTAGGGCGAGGGAGAGAAAACGTGAATATAAATAATGACAGCAAATCTTCGGTTTTTATTGTAACTGGAATGCACCGTTCCGGTACTTCTTTGACAGCTTCTTTGTTTCAGAAAGTCGGAGTTGATATTGGTAAAAAGTTAGTCGGGCCTGCCGATGGAAATATTAAGGGTCATTTTGAGAATGTGGATTTTGTGGAGTTTCACAAAAGTATTTTGCGATCGCAGGGCATAGATGAACTCGGCTGCACCTCGGAAAAAACGATTCCCGTAGCAGCCAAATTTGTAGAAATCGCCCAAAAATTAATTGCCGAAAATCAACAAACAGACAAACACTGGGGCTGGAAAGACCCGCGTACAGCACTTTTCAGTAATTTTTGGTTAAATCTGCTACCCGAAGCTAATTTTATCTGCGTTTATCGATCGCCCTGGGAAGTAGTCGATTCCCTGTACCGTCGTGGCACCGATGTCAGCTTGCTGAACAATCCCGAAATGGCAGTAAAAATGTGGATTCACTACAATCAGCAAGTTTTAGAACTTTACGAACGTTTTCCCGATCGCTGTCTGCTAGCCAACGTTTACCCGATCGGGAATCATCCCGAATTTTTCATCAATCAAGTCAATCAAAAATTTAAGGTTAATTTATGTGCTATCCCCACCGACAATTTTGACAAATCTCTATTAGTCAACGATCTCGAAAACAGCCATAGACATAGCCTGATAGAACATTATTTTCCCGAAGCTGTAGAAATTTATCAAATCTTAGAATCCCAGGCCCAAGATTTAAGCAGCAAGACCAGCTTATCCCCAGATACAATCATCAGTTTACCTACACCTGCTGTGGGACAACTCCAAGATTGGCTAAAAATTAGCTTACTGGAAAAACAGCAAAAAACCAGCACATCTGAAGTCAAAAAATGGCAAGAAGAATTTCAAAAAGCTCAGACAAAAGTCTTGGGATTAGAAACAGAATTAGGGCAAACTCAAGTACAATTAGTTGGCAAAGAATCGCAATTTGAAGACGCTTTAAAAAAGCTGTTGAAGTTGGAAACAGAATTAGGGCAAACTCAAGTACAATTAGCCGGCAAAGAATCGCAATTTCAAGAAGCTTTAGCCAAACTCCTAGAATTGGAAACAGAATTAGGGCAAACTCAAGTACAATTAGCCGGCAAAGAATCGCAATTTCAAGAAGCTTTAGCCAAACTCCTAGAATTGGAAACAGAATTAGGGCAAACTCAAGTACAGTTAGCCGGTCAAGAATCTAAATTTAAAATAGCCTTAGAAAAAGTGCTAATTTTAGAATCAGAATTGGGAGAAAAACAGGCAGAAATAGAAGAAAAAGAATTAGAGTTAAAGAAGAAAGCAGCGAAGTTCCTCCGACTGGAAACCGAAACCAGAGAAATTCAGGAAAACCTCAGAACTTCGGTCATTAACCTCGAAAAATCGCGCCAAGAAATTGAACCACTTCACCGGGAACTTGCCCAGATAAAATCTTCTCTTTGGTGGAGAATCGGAGAAAATATTTTAGAAATAAAACGCCAAGTTCGCGATTTTTTTCCGAGATTTATTTTTTCGATAGACGGTGCAAACAATTTGCATATTTACGATTCAGATTTAGTAATCAGTGGCTGGGCTTTTCACAGTCAATTTAGCATTAAATCTGTGCGAGCTAAAATTAAAAACACAATTTTTACAGGTTTTTGTGGCATAGAAAGAAGTGATGTAGCGGAAGCTCACTCTAATATTAGTGCCGCTAAAAATTCAGGTTTTAGGATTGAATTATCCGCCCCACCGGGACGGCACGAAGTGCTGTTGGAAGTGCAAGATGCTAAGGGTAAATGGCATCTTTTGTCAGTTTATCCGCTGTTTGTGTCCACAATTCAAGCATCCTTTGATACGCCCATAGTTTGGGAACAGCGGCCTGGTCAGGTTTTGTTTGCCGGTTGGTGTTGTCACCACGATCGCAAAATTGTTAAATTAACCCTTGTCTGTGGTGATACTTCTGTAGAATGCGCCTATGGTTTGCGACGAAAGGATGTCGGTGAAGTGTTTCCCGAATGGGTGAATAGTTCGGAAAGTGGGTTTGAAGCCCTGGTGAATGTGCCGGTGGGAGAATGGCTGGTTTCTTTAGACGCAGAGTTAGAAACTGGAGAAATTTTATCTTTTCAAGCGTCGCAAATATTGAAGGTTCAACCTTATGATATCTGGCGCAGAAGTGCTGATAAATTTGAGGAATTGTCGAGGTTTATAGAGGCAATTCGGCAACGGGCGAAGGAAAGAAAACAACGTCTCGGTAGAATTATACCGATGCCTTGGGAAATACTGTCTGTGGTGCGTCAGTTTGCCAAGATTTATAGCCAGCAACAACAGTTTATTGCGCCAGGGGAATTGCTACCACCTGCGGGTTTTGTTGTGCCGCAACCCATTGATAGGTATGATGCTTGGCTATCGGTGAATCAGTGGAATGAGCGATCGCGCAGTTACTTGATTTCTCGTTTAGAATCTTGTCAGGTGCCACTGCCAAAAATTTCGGTGGTAATGCCAGTTTACAACCCGGAAGTAGAATTTCTGTCAAGTGCGATCGGCAGCGTGTGCAATCAAGTTTATCAAAACTGGGAACTTTGTATTGCCGACGATTGCAGCACCGATTTAACAGTCATTGAAACTTTAAAAAACTGGGCAACAAAAGACACTCGAATTCAGCTTACCTTTCGGCAAGAAAACGGCAACATCAGCGCCGCCACCAACAGCGCCCTAGCCATCGCCACAGGTGAAATCATCGTATTTTTGGACAACGACGACGAACTAACTCTCGACGCATTAGGAGAAGTTGCCTTATATTTTGCCACCAATCCCACCACGGATTTTCTCTACTCCGACGACGATAAAATTGACACCAAAGGCAGCCGATTTTCGCCACAATTCAAACCCGAATGGTCGCCAGAATTGCTACTTTCCTATATGTATCTAGGTCATTTGTGCGCCGTCAGAAAGCAGATTGTTGAACAAGTAGGGGGTATGCGATTAGGTTTTGAAGGCTCCCAAGATTACGATTTTGCCTTGAGAGCAACGGAAATTTCTCGCCACGTCGCCCATCTGCCACTGGTATTATATCACTGGCGCACCGCCCCAGGCTCTACCGCCATATCTGGAGCCGCGAAACCAGCCAGTTTTTTAGCAGGTCAAAAAGCAATTCAAGACGCATTAAACCGCCAACAAATCCAAGGAGAAGTTGCTCAGCACACCTGGGCAATCAAAGAAAATTTGGGAATCTTCGCTCAAAACTTCCCCGATACCGGGTCGTCGGTGACAATTATTATTCCCACTAAAAATCAGCAAGAATTGCTTAAATCCTGTCTGGATTCTCTGGAGGCTACCACTTACAAAAATTATCAAATTCTCGTCATCGATAACGAAAGCGATGACCCCAAAGCCATCGAATATTTCAAAAAGTTAAAACACCAAGTTTTACAAATCAAAAATGAGCAAGGAAAGTTTAGTTATGCAGCAATTAACAACCGCGCTGTCGAACAATGTGACAGCCAATATGTCTTGTTTTTGAACAATGATACTGAGATAATAAACCCGCGCTGGCTGAGTCAGATGGTGGGATACGCACAAATTGCGAAGGTGGGTGCTGTCGGCGCGAGACTGTTATATCCCGATAATAGAGTTCAGCACGCGGGCATAATTCATGGACTCCATCATGGTTTAGCTGGTCACGCTTTTAAGTTGATGAGTAGCGATAATCGAGGCTATCTTTCTCAGGCGATGGTGACGCGAAATTACTCGGCGGTGACTGCTGCTTGTATGCTAACTCCCCGTCAATTGTTCTTAGAATTGGGCGGTTTTGATGAGGCTAATTTTGCTGTTGCTTACAATGATGCCGATTACGGATACCGATTGTTAGAAAATGGCTATCGCTGCGTATATTGTCCCGATGCGGAACTGTTACACAAAGAGGGAGCTTCTAGGGGTTTTAATGACAATCCAACAGAAGTAGCGGCATTTCGACGCAAGTATGCGGGTAAAAAAGATAGTTGTTACAGTCCTCACTTGTCTTTGGAAGATGAATATTTTCGGATTCAACCAGTCCGATTTTTTATGCAGGAATATAAGCCTCTGAGCGAAGTCGAAGAGCTCGCGGTACAAACAAAGCCCTTCGACGGAGTTAAGCCTGTCAAATTGTTGATGTGTAGTAATTCCCTTGATTTCACCGGTGCGCCGTTACATCAATATGAAATCGCCGTGAAGTTGGCTGCTTTGGGTGTGATTAAGCCCATCATCTTTTGTGTTTCCGATGGGCCACTACGTCAAACTTACGAACAGCAGGGCATTGAGGTAATTATTTATGATAATCCTCTGGAACATATCTACCAGCGTGATGCTTATGATGAGGCGATCGAGAATTTTAGCCAAGAAATTAAGAAACTCAAAGTAGATGCGATTTATGCTAATACTTTAGAAAATTTCTTTGTAGTTGATGCGGCGCAGCAAATCGGAATTCCGACAGTCTGGAACGTCCATGAAAGCGAACCTTGGCAAACTTATTTTAACAGGTTCGGTTCAGAGATTGCGGCACGAGCTTTAGAGTGTTTTCGGTTTCCTTACAAGGTGATTTTTGTGGCGGATGCAACGCGAGATAGATATTTACCTCTGAATAGCCACCACAATTTTACAGTCATTCACAATGGTTTAGACTTGAGTCGATTGGATAATTCGGACAATCCTGAATTGGCGAGAAAGAGTCTCGGTGTTGAGCCAGAAGATGTGGTAATTTTGGTGCTGGGAACAGTATGTGAAAGAAAAGGTCAACAGGATTTAGTCAAGGCGCTGGCGCTGGTGGCGGAAGAATGGCACGACAAAATTAGGTGTTTTATTGTGGGCGATCGCCCTAGTATTTACAGCAACAAATTAGCCGAATTGGTTGGTGAGTTGCCACAAAAATTACGGCAAAGGGTGACTATTGTCCCCGAAACTTCGGAGACGGGAAAATATTACCAGGCCGCCGATATTTTTGTTTGTACTTCTCGGATTGAAAGTTTTCCCAGGGTGATTCTAGAGGCGATGGCGTGGGATTTACCAATTATTACAACGCCGGTTTTTGGGATTAAAGAACAAGTTAGACCGGGAATTAACGGTTTATTTTACACCCCCGATCGCCCAGAAGAACTAGCGGCCTCATTGCATACTTTGTTGGAGGATAAATCTTGGCGTCAGCGGTTAGCAGAAAATGCTAAATATGTGTTAAAGTCATTGAATACTTTTGAAGAAATGACTCAAGATTACGGTCAGATTTTTCGAGAAGCCTATTTTACTAAAAAGTAACAGTTGAAAATTAAAGGGTGAAAAAGTATGCAGTCAAATTCCCGACCTATAGAAGATAACACCTCCGAGGGATTAACGGCTAAAAATTATTGGGAGACTAACCCCACTGCTGCCATTGGAAAGCAAGGTTACTGGTTATCTAATCCGATTATTGAAGCTGCTATCAACCATAGACTTTCAGGTGCTAAGGGTAATGGTTATTGGTTAAGCTGGTTAGCTAATAAATTTTTCAAAAAACAACGGTTCGAGCGCCTGTTGTCTATTGGTTGCGGTGTCGGGAATCACGAGATTTTAATGGCTAAATTAGGATTGGCTACTCAAATTGATGCCTTTGATTTTTCCGAAAGTTCTTTAGAGATTGCTAGAAAAGATGCAGCCGCAGCCGGAGTAGAAATTAATTTTTATCAAGATGACTTTAATATATTTACCATTGATGATAGTAAGAAATACGATCTAGTTTTTTGTTCGGGTTCCCTGCATCACGTCAGAGAACTAGAAAGATGTTTGTCAATTGTTCGCAAATGTTTAAAACCCGATGGATATTTTATTGTCAATGAATACATAGGAGATTGCTACAATATATATAATCAAAATCAAGAGGCTTTGATTAATCGCATCTACAAATGTTTTCACTACACGCTGAGGTCGGGAACAACTGAAATATTTGCGAGTCCAAGTATTGAGAGAGTGTTCGCGAAAGACCCTTCGGAAGCAGTCCGGTCAAAGCTGATACTGCCCTTTTTAGAATTCTACTTTGATGTGGAAGTTTTGAATCCGGCCGGGGGAGGGTTACTTCATGAACTTTACCCTTTGTTAGATCACTATCAACTTTCCGACGGAGATCCCAAGAGTGAAACGATAGTCAAGTTATTGCTTGAGATTGAAAAAATCTTAATGGAGATGCCGGGAGGACTATCAAGTGATTTTTGTTTGTGTATTCTGAGACATAAAAAACCAAAAACAATGGAAATAACACCGCCTAAAATAGACTACGAAAGAGCGTGGGATAGCTACGCCCAAGAATGGAAAGAGAATAATCCTGAACTTGCTTATTTGGGCGATGAATGGATCGGAAAAGGTGCCGGTGCGGCTAATTCACTATCAGAATATGAATCTTTGATAGAACAGGAATTTATTGCGCCTTATATCAAAAAAGAACATCGGGTGTTGGAAATTGGCATCGGTGGCGGAAAAACCAGTTCGTTGCTGCTAAAATATTGCGATCGACTAATTTGTGCTGACATTTCTAGTCAAATGCTGGAAGCAACCCGATCGCGCTTGGGAGACGATCGCGTTTCCTATGTAAAACTTAACGGTTTAACATTAGATGGTATCGCCCCAGAATCGGCTGATGCCTGCTTTTGTTACGATACAATGGTGCACGTAGAACCAGTGGATATATTCAACTACCTAACTCGCATTCCGAAACTGCTGCGAGGCGATCGCATTTGCGTCTTTCACCACGGGAACATTCTCAGCGAATTAGGCTGGGAAAAATTCACCAACGAGTGGGATAAAAACTTGCTAGGACGCAGAGATGGTACGGCATTTTCAGTGATGACTGATACAATTATGGAAAAATTTCTCAACCATTTAAACTATGAAATCATCCTGAAAAATACATCTTCAGTACCACGCGATTGCGTCTGGATCTGCAAAGCGCCATTAGTAAGTTCCGGCGGTTGAAACCGCGACTATACAAACAAAGTCCACCTCCGTGGACTAATGTAAAAATTCGGAAATGGCAATGCCGTTTCCCTTCTTCCTTCTTCCTTCTTCCTTCTTCCTTCTAAAATGAAAGCATTATTTCTCCATCCCAACTTTCCGGCCCAATACCGCCACATTATCACGGCGTTAGGCGCAGACCCCAAAAACGATATAGTTTTTGGAACTAAAAACGAGCGGCCAGAATGGAACATTCCCGGTGTTCGCAAAGCTGCATTTACACCCAGCCGAGAACCCAACGCCCAGACTCACCAATACGTTCGCCCCTTAGAAAGTGCTGTCATCTACGGACAAGCGGTATTTAGAATGGCTGAACAACTCAAAGCCGATGGTTTTGTACCGGATATTATCTGCGGTCATTCCGGTTGGGGGCCGACATTGTTTGTCAAAGAAGCTTTTCCAAATACGCCACTTTTATGCTACTTCGAGTGGTTTTATCACTCGATCGGTTCCGACGCAGATTTCGACCCCGCGGAACCTTTAACAGTGGACGATATGGCGAGAATTAGAATTAAGAATGCGCCGATTTTAGTGGATTTATACTCTTGCGATTGGGGCTTGTCGCCCACTTATTGGCAGCGATCGCAATTTCCGCCAGAATTACAACAAAAACTCTCCACACTTCACGACGGCGTAGATACAGACTACTTCAAACCAGACCCCGGTGCTAAACTGGTTTTGCCTAACTTAGATTTGTCCGGCGTTGATGAAATTGTCACCTATGTATCGCGAGGAATGGAACCTTACCGAGGATTTCCAGAGTTTATTGAATCCATCGCCTATGTACAAGAACGCCGCCCCAATTGTCACGTCGTAATTGTTGGTTCCGACAGAGTTTGTTACGGGCGTTCTTTACCTAATGGTGAGTCTTACAAAGACTATATGCTCAAAAAAGTCCCGCTAGATTTGTCGCGAGTTCACTTTGTTGGGCCACTACCCTATGGACTGTATTTAAAAGTCATTCAAGCATCGGATGTACACGTTTATTTAACCAGACCTTTTGTGCTATCTTGGTCAATGATTGAATCTCTATCAACGGGATGTTTAGTCATCGGTTCCGACACCGGGCCAGTCAGAGAAGTGATTCGCGATGGAGAAAACGGTTTGTTAGTCGATTACTTCTCGCCAAAACAAGTAGCCGATCGCATTGATGAAGTTTTAGACCATCCTACTCGCATGGCAGAAGTTCGCGTCAAAGCCCGTGAAACAGCCTTGGAACGCTACAGTTTAGCTAAAATGTTGCCGCAACATCTACGATTAATCGAGCAGGTTGCAAATCGTTCAATGCCACCTACGGTTGGTATGGAACCGGAACGGGAATTGGCAGCATCTTTTGCGGTGAGAATTTAATCGTTTGTAATGTCATACCCTGGGTTTGAACTAAGTGTTGAACCCACGGTTTTTCAAATTATGGATTGCTAACAATACTGACATCGGAAGGATTATTATCAGTAATTTATGATATAGTGTTTAATAGAGCTTGTTTAAAATCTGCTGCACTTTTGTAATAAATTTCAGGATTGTCGATTAAAGCGCGATCGATTACGGTAGCTAGCGGTTGAGGGATCGAGGAAGTGCGATCGCGAATAGGAACCGCATCATTATCCAACACAGCCCGAAACGGGTCTAATCCCACAAAATTGCGCGGCGAATATCCCGTCAACATCACATACAAACAAGCCGCCGCAGCCCACACATCAACCTCCGGTTGCGCGTACTTATAATCAAGAACTTGCTGTCGCGGCATAAAATACGGCGTACCCACTTGAGAACCCGTCATAGTTTGACCACTTAAACCCGCTTGATCAAAAGCCTTTGCTAACCCATAATCCCCAATCTTAGCAACTTGTTTCCCGCCAATATTCGCCAGAAAAATATTCCCCGGCTTCAAATCCCGGTGAATCAAACCCCGTCCTTTCGCAAAACTACCATCAGCCAATCTGACATTCGGAATTTCCGCATTGTGCGTATAAGTCAAACCATCTAAGACTTGTACAATAATAGCTACAGATTCCGCGATCGGCAAAGTGCTGACACCGCGTTTTACCATCAGATCGACAACACTGCCACCCTCGCAGTATTCCATAGTAAAAAAGAAAGTGTCATCAGCATAACCAGACTCTTTTAATCCTACCACATGAGGATGTTTTAAAGATTTCGTATTTTCAATTTCCCGCATGAACCAATTAACCGCCCGCTGATTCGCAGCTACTTTTGGTAACATCACCTTCAGCGCAACTTCTTCATTAGTTTGTTGGTGTCGCGCCAAATAAACTAAACTAAAACCTCCCCTACCCAACTCCTTCAGCAAAACATAATCACCGAGAACTCCAATATTATTTTGACCGCCCACAGCTTTCAACAAAAAAGCTTTGAGCATTTCCCACAGATTCTCTTGATTTGAGGGAATAGTAGGGGGTGATTGTTGTTGGGCTGTTTTGGCATTTTCCGGGTCAAGGGCAACAGCAACTCGAAAAGAAGTATCGCTGAGTGTAAATTCATCTCCCTCCCCCAAATCATACTCTGGAAATTGAATTTGAGCCGCCTCTTCAGGAGATTGATGAGCTTCTCGCTGACCAATTTTTTTGCCATTAACAAAAGTACCATTCTTGCTACCAAAATCGCGGATGCGGATATCGGGAGGATTGATATCTAGCAAACAATGATAGCGGGAAATGGTGCGGTGTTTGTCGTCATCGGGAATCTTGGGGTAGCAATCTTTAGCGCGGCCAATAATGCAAGTAGTGCGGGTGTCAAAGATAAATTATTGGCCTTTGAGATTACCTGCGGTGATGGTGAGGGTAACTTTTGAACTCATATAGATTATAGATTTTGGATTATTCAATTTTGGATTTGGATGCTCGAAACTCTTGCTCCGCACCCTTAACAAAGGACTAACTCTTGCTCCCCCCCTTACCAAGGGGGGGCTGGGGGGGGGTAAAAGAGTTGATGCAATAAACGATGTAATTTAATCTACCCTCCTAACTCTTGCTCCCCCCTTAACAAAGGGCTAACTCTTACTCCCCCCCTTACCAAGGGGGGGCTGGGGGGGGTAAAACACCCGATGTTCTCAACGATTTAATCCCCTCCACAATCACCTCTAAAACCCCATCCAAATTATGATAAACATCATCATTAGTAAACCTCAAAAAATGAATTCTTGCCGACTCAATAAACTCTTGCCTTTCTGCATCATATTCTACAGCGCCATCCACAAAATGGCTGTCACCATCAACTTAAGCGTGCTAACTTGATTTCTGGTGAATAGAAATCTAGCACAAATGCTGCTACACTATATTGTCTGCGAAATTTACAATTTTCAAGCTGTCTGTTTCTGATACGTTTCCATAGCTGCTTTTCTGCTTCTGTCATTTCTGCGCGAAGCTTCTGTCGCTTAAATTTCTCAGAGCTTCTGTTGTAGAGTTTTGTCATTGTTATATAGGATTTTATTGTTGGTTGCTGGTATTTTAACCCCCCCCAGCCCCCCCTTGCTAAGGGGGGGGAGTAAGAGTTAGTCCTCATGCAATAATTCATCAATGAATTCTTCCCGTTCATCCTCTGTCATTCCATCCCAGTCTTTTCCCCTTTGTGCAGCAGCCTGTCGCGCTTTTTCTGGGCCATCATGGGTTAACTTTGCCCAAGATTCCCAAGGCTGCATTAGCAATAGTTTTAATAATTCGTGTTTTTTGCGATCGGGTAATTCTTGAGCTAATTCAATTACTTGCTCATCGGTTAATGTGAATGTTAATGTTGGCATCGATTCACCTCTCAGTAAAAATCTGCTTTTTCAATATATCATAACATGAACAGCTATAGTCCAGAACGCATGGGGGTTCAGAAACCGGGTTTTTTACAACAATATATCGTTCCCGTCACAGATTCAATAAAAACCCGGTTTCTTTGGACGTAGTGCATAATTCCTGTAAGTATTCTTGGCTTTGCTTCGATTCTTGGAAGCTGTTGGTGGGGAGGTAGAAACCGGGTTTCTTCCTGAATCTGGGTGATGATACATAAATTATCGCAGAAACCCGGTTTCTGGGATTGATTTTACTTTGATTATTTGCTCGTTATGTCCCGACAACCCCGTCGCAAATGTAGACTAGGCAAGGCTTCGTGGTTTTGGGCTTTATTATAAATCTTTATGAAATCCTGAAACGCTTAGATGTTACACTTTACAAGTCTCGACGCGAGAGAAGAGTTCCACCCCAACCCACAACGCACACCCCCCCACCCAAAAACCCCCATTATCCTGCCGAAACCCCACAGCCCCCGGGAGGTGAGCTTCTGGTGCTTTCTCTGAAAAAGTGAGGTCGTTGTAGTACAGCCATGAGTTATTTTTTTTCCAACCTACCTTGTCGCCAAACGCTTCCCATACTTTACCATCATATTTCCTAGTTCCCCCCAAACTTTGATAGATGCGCTTCTGCACGCTAAAGCCGAAGCGCCCATCGCTGTATTTTACCCAAAGTTGGTCAATGGTTCGCAAGTCCTCGCAGGGAAATTTATCAATACTTTTCGTATCCAGCCATCCTTCTTCCTCCCTACCCGCCACCTTCAGCATCACTCTCGCCGTTTCCTCATTGGCTTCTTTCCACTTTTTAACAGCCAATAAATTTCGCAAGTTTATATAATCCATCCCCACGGCTGAAATCACCCGCGTAGTCTCAGCCGCCACTGGTTTTGGTATCAGCAAATCCAACCATTCCTGCACCGACTGCGGGCGATTTTGCGGTTCCAACTCCATCCCTTTGATAATCGCCGCATTCACCCTGTCGCTAATCTCAGAATTAAATTGCTTTGGCGGAGTTAAAGGAATATTTTGCTTCCTGAATTGCGACGGAAACGGCAACTCACCAGTCAACATCACATAAAGCGTTGCTGCGAGGGAATAAACATCAGTATAAGCGCCAAGTTCGGCGCGTTTTTCTAATAACTCAATCGGTGCGTAACACTCAGTACCAGAATTGCTATTTGTCCTCAATTTCCCCGGCGCTGTTACCTGCCGCGCCAAGCCGAAATCAATCAAAACTGCACCCCCCTGGCCCCCCTTACTAAGGGGGGAAGAAGAGATTTCTCCCCCCTTACTAAGGGGGGAAGAAGAGATTTCTCCCCCCTTACTAAGGGGGGAAGAAGAGATTTCTCCCCCCTTACTAAGAGAAGAAAATGCCGTATTTTCTCTTACTCCCCCCCTTACCAAGGGGGGGCTGGGGGGGGTTCTTAACATAATATTTTGCGGTTTAACATCAAGGTGAGTAAATCCTTGCTGGTGCACAAAACTCAGGGCGCTGCCCACTTGTTGAATCATTGGCAAAGCTTTGGCTTCGGACAAAATGCCGTTATCTTCGAGATATTCTGCTAAATTAGTGCCGTCGATTAATTCCATCACCATGCACCACAATTCGATATTTCCTGCCATTTCGGGAAACACTTCGTAAACTTGGACGACGTGGGGATGGCTGCATCGGGCTAAAGATAAGGCTTCGTTGACAAATTTGGTTTGGTATTCGCGAAAGTTGGGTTTACCTTGAACGTTGGCGTTTAGGGTTTTGATGGCGACTACTTTGCCTTCTTTGGGGTTTTGGGCGCGGTAGGTGACACCGAATCCGCCACCGCCGAGAATTTCTTCGATTAGGTATTTGCCTTGGTGCAGTTGTTGTCCGGGGGACCAGTGCCTCATGGCGGGTTTGTGGGGATGAAGAGGATGGTTTTGATTATAGCTGAGATGGGGGAATTTTGGTTGAGGGCTTTCGTGGGGTGTTGAGAAACCGGGTTTTTTCCGAAATTTTGGGCTGCAATTAAGTATTGTCGCAAAAACCCGGTTTCTGTTTTGGGATTGTTAAGCCCTACATGATTTTAGGTACTTTGAAAAACTCCCCATCGCGATCGGGAGATCCAGCTAAGATACTTTCGCGATCGGCAAAAGGTTGCAAATCGTCCGATCGCATCACATTACTAACATCGATCGCCCGTGCTGTCGGCTTTACCTTACTTGTATCCAGTTCGCTCAACTGCTCGAAATAATCCAAAATACCGTTGAGTTGACCAGTAAACTGCTCCTCTTCTTCAGGAGTTAATTCCAATCTCGCTAACTTTGCTACTTTCCGAACTTCTTCTTTATCAATCATAAAATTTGGGAATTGGGAATTGGTCATAGGGCATAGGGCATAGGGCATAGGGCATAGGGCATTGATTATTTGTTGTTATTAGCAAAATTACTAACTACTAACTATTAGCAATTACCAAGGCCCGATGCCCTATGCCCTATGCCCAATCATAGTTAAAAATACACATCAATCTGCGATCGACCTGTGATTTTTAGCCAATTTTGCACTTCAATGTAATTGTTCGGTGCTAAGCGAATAGCTTCCTTCCAATAATCGGCTGCTTTATCAAACAGCCCTTCCGCCGCTTCCAGATTCCCAGCTTCCTTTTCTTTTTCCCCTTGATAGTGATAAATCACAGCAATATTATTTAGGGCTTGGGGCATTCTGGGATTGAGTTCTAGAGCTTGGCTGTAATACTCCAAAGCTTTGTCGTGTTCCCCGTTGCTGGTATGGATCAGCCCCATATTGTACAAAACATAACTGCGATCGTAAGGATCTTCTTCCAGCTTCAGCGCTTCCTGATAATTGTCCAAAGCTTCAGCGTATTCGCCATCAGATTGAGCCGACATACCATCTCGGTAATAAGCAAAAGCTTCCTTCGCCTGCTTCTTGGCTGGCATAATCTTGAGGATGATATCAGCCATTACCGTGAAACTTTTGTCAATAAAGTTATCGTTGCGTTGAGTTCTTGGCATATGTGATTGTTTGGTTGATGACTAATCGGAAAAATTAGTCGGTAAAGTTTTCCTATTAAGAGTTGTGGCACTATTTTGGTTTATATTAGCACCGATGAGTCTCAAAAGACTTTTGAGACTCAACTGTAAACCTGAAAACACGGGGAAGTCCTATCTATTTTAAATAACTCTTGCAAAAATTGCAAAAAACCTATTTTTTAGACTTATTTAAACTTTTATTAACTTTTCTAGGTTCAACTAATGTTTGATACTACTCAAAACTCATGCGCCCAAACACTACCAACATTTTGCACCAAAGTCAAGGTCAGCCTCCAAACAGCCTGAATTCTCCTGGTATAAACCAGTTTGAAGGCTGGCAACCTATAATTGAAAATAACCGGGTAATTTTCACAAAGAGAAAGACATGGCCCCAAATCCCAAGGTTATGCAAGCCGTCACAGAACTTGGCTACCGCGTTACGGTTGGAGACGTGGCGGCAAAAGCTGGACTAGATGTCAATTTTGCCGAACGAGAACTCTTAACCCTAGCCTCGGAAGCAGGTGGCCACCTGCAAGTAGCAGAATCCGGCGATATTGCTTACCTATTTCCCAAAAACTTTCAAGATATTTTACGCAACAAATTTTTACGGTTGCAGTTAGAGGAATGGTGGCAAAAAATTTGGCGGGTTCTATTTTACCTGATTCGGATATCTTTTGGCATAGTTTTAGTAGCTTCTATCATCTTAATATTTGTGGCGATATTCGTCGCAATTTCGGTTTTGAGCAATAACGACAACAATGATGGAGGTGGAGGCGGAGGGGGCAACAGCGGCGGTGGCTTTTCCTTCTTTCCCTACTTCTCGAACGACTTAATTTGGCTATTTTACTGGAATCAAGACGAACCTTACTACCAAAGGCGATCGCGCTTAACCAGCCAAAAACCCGAAATGAGTTTTCTAGAATCAGTTTTCTCCTTTCTATTTGGAGATGGCAATCCCAATTATAATTTAGAAGATCGTAAGTGGAGCAGTATTGCCACCGTAATTCGCAACAACCAAGGTGCGATCGCAGCCGAACAAATTGCGCCCTATCTCGACAACCTCGGACAGGGATACGCCTTTGAATACGAAGAGTATATGTTACCAGCCCTAGCCCGTTTTGACGGCCGTCCCGAAGTCAGTCCCGAAGGGCAAATAGTCTATCATTTCCCGCAATTGCAAACCACCGCGACTGAGAGAAATTCTGAACCAGTAGCAGCTTATTTGCGAGAAATGTTGTGGCGTTTCAGCCACGCTAGTTCTGGACAAATCATGCTGGCTGCGGGTTTGGGAGTGGTTAATTTGGGTGGTGCCCTATTTTTGGGAAGTTTATTGACTAAAAGTGCGATCGGCAGTGGATTGCTCAGTTTAGTAGCCACTATTTATCCAATGCTGCTGATTTACGGTGTCGGATTTCTGACAATTCCCCTAATTCGCTACTTCTGGATTCAGTGGAAAAATAGCAGCATCGCAGCCCGCAATCAAGAGCGGCAGCAGCGAGCAATGTTATTAAATCAACCCGATGCTAACTTACAAAAAAAACTTGCCTATGCCAGCGAATTTGCAGCAGAAAACATTTTGAATGGACAAGATTTAGCTTATACCACAGAAACCGAATTAACAGCGCAAGAACTAGAACAGTCAGCTAAGATAGATGCGGAGTGGCAAAAGCGGATTGGGCGATCGGAAAATTTGTAATCAATCAAGTAGCCTGGGCGAAGAGAAGCCGAGATTTTTTACCAACACTACGCAAACTATCCAATTTTTTTGTTAGTTAGTCCACGGAGGTGGACTTTGTTTGTGTAGTCGCGGTTTCAACCGCCGGAATTTCCAAATTTTTTGTTAGTTAGTCCACGGAGGTGGACTTGGTTTGTGTAGCCGCGGTTTCAACCGCCGGAATTTCCTTTGTTTGTTTAGTCGCGGTTTCAACCGCCGAATAATCTGGCATCTTCCTCAATTTTTTAACCACTTTAGGGCGTTTAAAAATCAAACTATTCTGGTCATACTTCGAGTCATGACGGAGAGCCACAAGTTCCCAGCCCTCATCCCCCAATTCATTAATAAATAAATGTAAAAATCCTTGTTTCCACTCTTGTTGTTCTTCACCATTGACATATAAACTAATCAATTTATTACCAAAAGGATACATATTAGCATCCACCAATAAATACTCCCACTTCTGCATATAAATCCTGTATTTAGTCATTCAACCACTAACCAATTCCTACCAATTACTGCACCGCAATTCTAGCCAAAGAAGCACCCCGATAATAGTGCAGCAAAATCTGCTGGTAGCCATATCCCTGCCTTGCCAAATTGTACGCGCCCCACTGACTCATGCCCACAGCATGACCGAAACCTTTACCAGCAATTTGAAACCCCGTCGGAGGCTTACCGCTATTTCTGCCACTAAAAATCCCCCCATACTGAGGAATCACCGTAAAGCGAGTGCTCCTCAAATTCAGCACCCGACGCAGATCCGCACCAGTCATCACCCTAGAACCACCATCTCCGACTACTTTCATCGTAATCACGCTACCATAGGCTGTCGTGCGTTCAGGCTTCATGGAGATCACATTACCAACGCCAGAAATCAGACTGCTGATTTGAGCCTGTGTAAAATTTTCTTTCCACTGGTAAACCGGTGCCCCTTGGTCAAAATCGGGAACAGCCCGCAGATAAGGCAACGCTTCTGTCCAAACATCCTCAACATTCTCAGTATGTCCCCCAGAAGCAGAGTGGAATACCGCTAAAATAATTTGACTGTTGTAGGTAAGAACTTGACTCGTGGTGGCATCCACGGCAGAGTAAGTACCCGAAGATTCTGTTTGCAGTCCTTTATAAACCTGGGAAGATTGAGTCGCATCTACATCGTAAAGGTCGGTTTCGCTTTTGAGGCGTTGGTGGATAGCGTAGGAACGGGCGGCGACGGCTTGGGCTTTCAAAGCCTCTTGAGGCCAATTGCCACTCATTTCAGCGCCGAGAACGCTGTAGAGATACTGTTCGATATCAACGTAATTGACGGCAGTTAAGCCATTTTTTTGCGGACTCACAAGGGTGCGTCCCCGATACCATCGATCGCCAATCCAAACATAACCGTTCCCCGTCGGCTCGATCCAAATTTGATTGGCAGCCCAGGAGCCAATGGTCACTTTTCCCGATCGAAATTGAGCAGACAAAGCACTGTTTGCCGTCAACTCACCCAAATTACGGCCACTACCATCCCGGATTGCAGCCTTAGTGGAACTGCCAACTCTTACCTGACTTGCCCCGTCTTGGATTGCCACTCGCAAGATCAACGCCGCCTGTGCTGGGGCTACCATTACCAGCCAAAACAACAGCGAAATCCAAAAATAGCGTTTTCCTAATGTCGAAACAAAGGAAGCAAAGAACACTCCTGGCTGCATTTGATAATTTTCCTCCTGTTATGTACAAATTTTAAAGTTCGAGATGGTTCGGTTCTGGAAAAAGCAAGAGAATAGCAGAAAGAAAACGTTAGAATTGGGTTTAACACTCTCTGCGCGCGTCAAAAATGATTTGAGCGAGTAGATCCTCCCAGGAACACAGGGCTGTTTCATTCTTTGTAGGGGCAATCCCCCCGTGGTTGCCCCAATGCCTGAAATGACGGAAAATTGTCGGTGGGGGCGGGTAGGCACGCACCATCCACTACCCCTACAAAACGATGATTTATCTGAGAATGAAACAGCCCTGCCCAGGAACAGCGATTTATCCCAATTCCTGTCGATCGGCATTTCCTGAAGGTCGGATTAGCCGCACTCTGGATATATGTAACATATTTTTTAACTTTAATTGAGGTGATTTGACTCTTGCAGATTACATTTCTCGGAACTAGCTCAGGCGTACCCACGCGATCGCGCAACGTTTCCAGCATCGCCCTCCGCTTGCCCCAGCGAGCAGAACTCTGGCTATTTGACTGCGGCGAAGGAACCCAGCACCAATTCCTCCGCAGCGAGCTCAAAGTCAGCCAACTCACCCGCATTTTCATCACCCACCTACACGGCGACCACATTTTCGGCTTAATGGGTTTGCTGGCTAGCTGCGGTTTAGCGGGGAATGTCAAGCGCATCGATATTTACGGGCCTCCGGGACTTGAAGAATATTTGCAAGCTGGAGTTCGCTATTCCCAAACCCATTTTTCATACCCAGTGAAAGTCCACAAAAGTCATCCAGGAGTCATCTATGAAGATGACGAATATATTGTGAGTTGCGGCCCTTTGAAGCATCGAGTTACTGCTTTTGGCTACCGCATAACCGAGAAAGACCGTCCCGGACATTTTGATGTCGAAAAAGCGAAGGCAGTTGGTATTCCTTCCGGGCCTGTTTACGGTCAATTAAAACAAGGAAAAACAGTTAAGTTATCGGATGGGCGGGAGTTTAAAGGCACTGATTTTTGTGGGCCCGATCAAATCGGTAGGAAGTTTGTGTATTGTACGGACACAGTTTATTGTGACGGTGCTGTGGAATTAGCCAAGGATGCGGACTTGTTAGTGCATGAAGCTACTTTTGCTCATCAAGATGCTCAAATGGCCTTCGATCGCCTCCATTCAACTTCGACAATGGCTGCTCAAGTGGCTTTGAGTGCTGGGGCGAAACAGCTAATTATGACCCATTTTAGTCCCCGTTACGCTCCGGGAAATCCCATCGTCCTAGATGATTTGCTCAAGGAAGCCCAGGCTATTTTTCCGAATACAAAAATGGCCTATGACTTTTTGACCTACGAAGTACCCAGACCAGTTTCCAACTAGACGGGAACTCAGCATAATCTGGGAGAACCTGGAATCATCTATCTCAGGACTTATGCACTCCAAGCAAAGAAACCGGGTTTTTTACGGAATCTGCCGATGAAAACCCAATATTTTCGTAAAAAAACCCGGTTTCTGAACCCCCTACTCAGCCAAATTGCCAATATTCAACTCACCGAGACGCTTCAAAATACTCAGTACGCTGTACAACTCGTTCCCTGGATTAAAAAGGTAAAACTTCCGAGAAAAAGCATACTGTGTTGTTTCTCGCTTAACTAACTTTACAAACAGAAAATCTGCCCCATTCGTTAGCAATCCGTAAGTAGGTCGATCGCTATTGAGATTAGCTAACATATACGCCAGCAACTGCGGAATCCCTACTTCCAAAGAAAACGCCACTTGCTTGGATTCGATAACCACTACCCAAAACTCCTGAAACAAAGCCAACACATCCAACTGTCCCCTGACAATCATTCCTTCATCTTCGTCAACGATTTCTACAGACTTTTCTGAAGTAACATGAAAAGGAGCAAGATAAAAATCAGCTAAATCCAACAACGGAGACAGCACTACCATTTTGACTGTATTTTCCAGTAGCGTGGGACGTTTGAGCAAATTCCTGTAACTTGCTTTCACTCTGTCTAATCGTTGTTTTTCAGCTTCCGAGATTTCTGGTAAATCATCTTGCCACTCGCGAAAGAATTGGTCATCTTCAATCCACTCAATTTTGAAGTTGGTTTCCAAATCGTTCAGCGCAATATTGCGAGCTTGAATTGTTTGTACCATCGTTTTACACTAAGTTTAAAGTCTGTACAGATTGTGCAGTCAAGTGGTCATTACCCACCTATAGAATAGATGGGAATGACCTAATTGCTGTATCTATTAGCTCTTGATTTCCAACACGGAAACTCTCTTTTCAAGTTCTAGTATCCTCTGAATTATTGGTAAATCTTCTACAGAATCTAGTTCATTCTCAGTAGGGGCGGTGCCAAGAGTGCCCGCCCAGAGGTCTGAAACGCTGATTTGATGGTTGGTGAGGGGGTAGGCACGGGGCACTACCCCTACAAAATCGCGGTTTTTCCGAGAATGAAACAGCCCTGCCCACCGGGCCCAATTCCCCAAAAAAATGTAACGAGTTGTAAAGTATAATTAAACCGAAGCGAACACAGAGGCCAAGTAATATCAAATGCGAGTTGCGATCGCCGGAGCAGGCTTAGCAGGACTTTCCTGCGCTAAATATCTTACCGACGCGGGCCACACCCCGATCGTCCTAGAAAGTCGGGACGTACTCGGCGGCAAAGTAGCCGCCTGGAAAGATGCAGATGGTGACTGGTACGAAACCGGCCTCCACATCTTCTTCGGCGCATACCCCAATATGCTCCAACTCTTCAAAGAACTTGATATTGAAGACAGGCTGCAATGGAAACAGCACAGCATGATTTTCAATCAACCAGAAACCCCCGGAACCTATTCCCGCTTTGACTTTCCCGACATCCCCGCCCCCTTCAACGGCGTAGCAGCCATCCTGGGCAACAACGATATGCTCACCTGGCCCGAAAAAATCAGCTTTGGCATCGGCTTAATTCCGGCGATGCTTCAGGGTCAAAAATACGTCGAAGCAATGGACAAATACTCCTTTTCCGAGTGGCTGAAAAAGCAAAACGTCCCCCCCAGAGTCGAAAAAGAAGTATTCATCGCCATGTCCAAGGCGCTCAACTTCATCGATCCCCACGAAATATCCGCAACCATACTGCTGACAGCCCTCAACCGCTTCTTGCAAGAGAAAAATGGCTCGAAAATGGCCTTTTTAGACGGTTCCCCCACGGAGAGGTTGTGTCAGCCAATGGTAGACTACATAACTGAGCGCGGTGGCGAAGTCCGGCTGAATGCACCAATCGGGGAGTTTTTGCTCAACGATGACAACACCGTGCGCGGCTTCCAGATTCGCGGGGTAAAAGGGGCAGAGTCCGAAATTCTGACAGCCGATATCTACGTTTCTGCCATGCCCGTAGACCCCCTGAAGCTGATGATGCCGGAACCTTGGGGCAAAATGGACTATTTCAAACAGCTCGAAGGCTTAGAGGGAGTACCCGTAATCAATGTACACTTGTGGTTCGATCGCAAATTAACCGACATCGATCACTTGCTGTTCTCGCGATCGCCCTTGCTAAGCGTCTACGCCGACATGAGCAACACCTGCCGCGAATATGCCAACCCAGACAAATCAATGCTGGAACTGGTTTTAGCACCGGCCAAAGACTGGATCGGCAAATCTGACGAAGATATCGTCGCAGCCACAATGGTCGAGTTAGAAAAACTCTTTCCCGATCAAATCCCAGCACCCGCTAAACTGCTCAAATATCACGTAGTCAAAACCCCTCGTTCCGTCTACAAAGCCACCCCCGGCCGCCAGGATTGCCGTCCCTCACAAACAACTCCCATTAGCAATTTCTATCTAACGGGGGATTATACGATGCAGCGTTATCTTGCGAGCATGGAAGGTGCCGTGCTTTCTGGTAAGCTGACAGCGCAGGCTATTTCAACGGCAAATAAAAAATGAAAAATTAAGAATTTTTCATAAAGACGTAAAAGAATCTCCCGTTTTTCTAGACGGGGGAGTGTCAGTTCTAATCTTTAAATTTCTTATTCTCGGATGCTGCAACTGTCAAAACTCCAGTGCATGAGAACTCTGGCCTCTGTGGATGAATCCTACGAACTGTGCCGCCAAGTCACGGCGAGTTATGCCAAAAATTTTTATTTAGGCACTCAACTCATGCCCGAAGCCAAGCGTCGGGCGATTTGGGCGATTTACGTCTGGTGCCGCCGCACCGACGAACTCGTAGACGGGCCCGGTTCTGATGCAACAACCCCTGAAACCCTCAATCTGTGGGAAAAACGCCTAGAATCAGTGTTTGCCGGCCACCCCCACGACGACTACGACGTAGCTTTGGTAGATACGTTGTCTCGTTTCCCGATCGACATTCAACCCTTTCGAGAGATGATTGCCGGCCAACAAATGGACTTGTACCGCAGCCGGTACGAAACTTTTGAAGAGCTCAATCTTTACTGTTATCGGGTAGCCGGTACTGTCGGGATGATGTCGATGTCTGTGATGGGTGTGGACGAATCGAATCCCGCTGCTAACTGGAATTGGCACTGGGGTAATAAAATTCCCAAAGAAGAAGCCATCGCCCTTGGTATCGCCAAACAGTTAACTAACATTCTGCGCGATGTCGGAGAAGACGCCCGCCGCGGCCGCATTTACATTCCCCTAGAAGACTTAGCACTGTTTAACTACACCGAAGAAGACTTATTCAACGGCGTAATTGACAACCGCTGGCGAGAATTAATGCGCTTTCAGATTCAGCGAGCTCGCAAATTATATGCTAGCGCCGAACCGGGAATCAAAGTGCTCAGTCCCGATATCCGCTGGACTGTGTGGGCTGCTACCATGCTCTATAGCAGAATCTTAAATGCGATCGAACGCAATCAGTACGATGTGTTCCAGAAGCGGGCCTACGTTACCAATTTTCAGAAATTGCAGTGTCTCCCCGCCGCTTGGCTGAAATCCAAAATTCTTTAGCCCAATGATATTGCTGATATCTTAGTCCCAGTCTGCTGGGACTTTGTTTGTGCAGTATCAGAATTTTATTCGGCGGGTTCAACTGCTGTTTTCTGGAATTTTGCTTCTAAATTTTGAATTTGTTCCCGACGCGCTTCTACTTCAATCAAACGACGAGATAATTCTTGACTTTGCAAAGTCAGAGATTGCCGCCATTCTTCTGCTTTCTCGGCTTCTAGCTGCAAAAATTCAAGTGTAATACCATTTTTGAGATACTTATCAACTAATTCCACTACCCAGTTAGTAGCGGATCGCAGATTCACAATTTCGCTATTTTCCCCAATATCTGCTAATACTAAAACACCTTCATTCAAGATATTACCTACAAAATTATTGGACACCTCAGCAAAAATTTTAGGTAACGTCAATACCTTTTGTTCAGAAAGAATCGCCCAACTATCATCAGCATTTTGACAAGCCAACAATTCCAGAGAGGCTTCGCCTAAAACTTCCTGATTTTTTACTTGAGCTAAATATAGCATGACGGTTATTAGTTAGGGGTTATTCGTTATTGGTTACTTGTTTGATTTACGATCTGGTACGGGCGGGTTTTACCAACAATCTCTGCCCAAAACTAAATATCTCAAAAACCCGCCCCGGCCCTTCGGGTTAACATCTGCCAAAAAGCCTGTGAAGAACAAGCCAGAGGGCCTGTTCCACAATAATTATGGGAGATATCGATTAGAATAACTTAAGGCGATCGCGCAAAATTTCCGCCTGTTTTTCGGCCTCCGCCAAACCATCTCGCGCCACCTGAACAACTTGTGGATCTGCCTTTTCCACAAACTTCTGATTAGTCAAACGCGCCGAAGTATGCTTAATTTCCCCTTCTATCTTAGCCAACTTTTTCTCTAACTTAGCACGCAAAGCCACCAAATCCACAACTCCTGCCAAAGGAATCAATACTTGTACAGTACCCACAACTCCAGCAATTGACCCCCCCTGCCCCCCCTTACCAAGGGGGGGATTAAGGGGGGGTTCCGCATCCAAACTAGCAGCAATCGTCAGGTTTTCCACCCTGGCCAAATCCTGAATGTAGATAGCGCAATCTGAGAGAATCTGGCGTTCTTTAGCGCTTTCACTTTGCAAAATCGCCGTCACCTTAACTCCAGGCTTGATATCAGTATCAGCCCGCAAATTCCGAATAGTCCGAATCGTACCAAATAACAACTCAAACTGCTGTTCTAACTCAGAATCGATTAGGGATGCTTGCACTTCAGGATAACTTTGCAAAGCCAGACATTCATCCTCACCTGTTTGAGTCAGAGTGTGCCAAATCTCCTCAGTAATGTGAGGCATAAAAGGATGCAAAAGTTTCAGAATACCTTCCAAAACAAAAGCAAAAGTTTGCTGTGCCGCTTTCTTATAATTCGGTTCAGCATCCTGTTGTAAGCGAGACTTGACCAATTCAATATACCAGTCACAGAAATCGCCCCAAATAAACTCATAAAGTCCCTTCGCCGCTTCCCCAAAAGCGTAAGTTTCAAAATCATGGCGGCTTTGCTGCACTACTTGATAGTAGCGAGAAAGAATCCAGCGATCGCACAATTCCAAGGGCGGGCACGGGGGCACCGCCCCTACGGTGGGCTGGGGGTAAGGATTCCCCAATTGCTGCGGAGTCTGTCCCTCCAGATTCATCATCACAAACCGCGCAGCATTCCACAACTTATTAGTAAAATTCCGCGAAGCTTCCACTGATTTAGACTCATCAGTTTTGCGATCGTATTCCAAGCGAATATTTTGACCAGCCCCTACCACTTCCTTAACCAAAGTATAGCGCAAAGCATCAGTCCCGTACTTACCAATCAACAGTAGCGGATCGATACCATTCCCTTTACTCTTAGACATTTTCTGACCATTTTCATCCAACACCAAACCGTGAATGTAAACAGTATCAAAAGGCATTTTTCCCGTAAAATGTCCTGCCATCATCGTCATTCTAGCCACCCAGAAAAAGATGATATCAAAACCCGTAACTAAAGTCGTTGTCGGATAATAAAAATCTAAATCCTTAGTTTCATCCGGCCATCCCAAAGTAGAAAAAGGCCATAACCCAGAAGAAAACCAAGTATCCAAAACATCTGGATCTCTTGCTAAATCGACATCTTGCCCAAATTTAGCCACAGCTTTTTCCCTAGCTTCAGCTTCACTTTTTGCCACCACAAATGGAGTCGTGTCAGTAATTTCTCCCTGAGTTTCGCTAACAGCATACCAAGCCGGGATTTGGTGTCCCCACCACAATTGTCGGGAAATGCACCAATCTTTCAACTTTACCAACCAATCCCGATAAACCTTTGTCCATCTTTCCGGCACAAACACTGGTGAATTCTCTTCATCTAAGGCTGCTAAAGCGCGTTCAGAAAGAGGATTAATTTTCACAAACCATTGAGTAGAAAGTAAAGGTTCGACGGGGACTTTACCGCGATCGCTGTAGGGAACTGTATGTTTGTAATCTTCGATTTTAACCAAAAATCCGTCTGTTTCTAACCGCTTTACCACATTTTTGCGAGCAACAAATCTATCTTGTCCTTGGAACTCTCCCGCATTTTCATTTAAACTGCCGTCCTTGTTCATGATGTTGATAAACGGCAAATCGTGGCGTTTACCCATCTCGAAGTCATTGGGATCGTGGGCGGGAGTGACTTTAACGCAACCAGTGCCAAAAGTGCGATCGACAAACTCATCCGCAATCACCGGAATTTCCCGATTCACAATGGGTAAAGTGACAGTTTTACCGATAAGATGTTGATAGCGATCGTCCTCTGGATTCACAGCCACAGCCGTATCGCCCAACATCGTTTCCGGCCGAGTCGTCGCCACCTCCAAATAACCCGAACCATCAGTCAAAGGATAGCGGAAATGCCACAAATGCCCGTCAACTTCCTGCTGGTCAACTTCCAAATCCGACACAGCAGACTGACTCGCGGGACACCAATTCACCAAATAATTGCCGCGATAAATCAGCCCCTCATCATACAGTCGAACAAAGGCTTCTAAAACCGCAGCGGATAAGCCTTCATCCATCGTAAAGCGTTCTCGCGACCAATCGACAGACACGCCCAAACTGCGCAATTGATTAGTAATAGTATTGCCAGACTCAGCTTTCCACTCCCAGGCTTTTTCCAAGAATTTTTCTCGGCCTAAATCGTAGCGAGTTTTGCCTTCAGCTTTAAGTTGCTTTTCCAGAATAGTTTGAACTGCGATGCTAGCATGATCCGTTCCCGGCAACCACAGGGTATTGCGCCCTGTCATCCGCTGATAGCGCACGAGGACATCAATCAGCGTCTCTTCAAAAGCGTGTCCCATGTGGAGGCTGCCGGTGACGTTGGGCGGTGGGATGACTACGCAGTAAGGTTCGCCACCTTGTTCTGGGTCAGCTTTGAAGGTTTGGTTGTCTTCCCAGTATTTTTGCCATTTGGCTTCGGTGGCTTTGGGGTCGTATTGGGGTGGTAGGTTTGCGGTCATTGGCGAGAGGGTGCAGGTTTTATATTAAGATTGTGCCACAGGAGAGGGAAGAGAAGAGTTTTGAACCGCAGAGGGCGCAGAGGGCGCAGAGGGAAGAGTGTTGCGAGGGTTTTGGGTTATGATTTTGATATTGGTTTGAAAAAGGAGAGGGGAGTTGACAGAGGATCTTAATGAATTGAGTTACGCTGTGATTGGGGCGGCGATGGAAGTTCATAAGGAGTTGGGGCCGGGGTTTTTGGAAGCGGTATATGAGAATTCGTTGCGTGAAGAACTATCGCGTCGGGGAATTCCTTTTGATCCTCAACCTACGGTAAATGTCTTTTACAAGGGTGTTGTCGTTGGGGAAGGCAGATACGATATGCTGGTTGCCAACACTCTCATTGTTGAATTAAAGTCAGTCCAAACTATACTTCCTATCCATGAAGCTCAAGTTATCTCCTACCTCAAAATGACTGGTTATCCTCTAGCCCTTCTGATCAACTTTAATGTCCGCTTTTTAAAAGAAGGAATCCGTCGCATCATCCTGTCGTAAAAAAACCTCTCAGCCCTCCCCACTCTGCGCTCTCTGCGCTCTCTGTGGTAAAATCCTCTTCAGAGCTATTTCACCTCTTTATAATCCACTCCATCAAGAGAAGAGTTTTGAACCGCAGAGGGCGCAGAGGACGCAGAGGGAAGAGTGTTGCGAGGGTTTTTGATGTCGTAAAAAAACCTCTCAGCCCTCCCCACTCTGCGCTCTCTGCGCTCTCTGTGGTAAAATCCTCTTCAGAGCTATTTCACCTCTTTATAATCCACTCCATCAAGAGAAGAGTTTTGAACCGCAGAGGGCGCAGAGGACGCAGAGGGAAGAGTGTTGCGAGGGTTTTTGATGTCGTAAAAAAACCTCTCAGCCCTCCCCTCTCTGCGCTCTCTGCGCTCTCTGTGGTAAAATCCTCTTCAGATCTTATTTGAATTTTACAAGCAAACAAAAAGCGATCGCACTTTAGATGCGATCGCTCTTATTCTACTTCATTCTACTTCGCTGGATAAACTTGACCTCTCATTTCACCATAGAACGAATGTTCTTCCGTATGCAAGTTGAAATAAAGAGCACCCCGCCGCGCTACTGCTTCCATTCCAGCAACAGTATTGACTTGACCCGGAAGGCCCAGTTCCACCGGACAACCTTCAGGTAAGCGAGGAATATTGTCAGGAACTTGAATATCTTCAACCGATGGAGGCGAACTTAGATTGGGAATTTGAGAGATACCTTGAGGTAAATTAGTAGGTAGTCCAGAAGTATTGTTAGGAATGTTGCCAATAATTTGGTTTAATTGAGGCAAACTTTGATTCGTAACTTGAGGTAAAGCTGTAGGTAAGCTAGGAGGATTTACAGGAGTTTGTCCGGGAAGTTGCTTCAATTGAGACGAACTTGGATCTTGGCTGTGATCTTCACCTAAATGAGAAGATTGGCGGGCAGTATTTGCAGAAGTTTTTCCAATAGGTTGACCATTCTGAAGAGTCAAACCTTCATCAGGAATACGAGGCACACCTTCGGGTAAATCGGGTGGAGAATCGACTAAAGTAATATTTTTATTCAAGATTGTGGCAGAAAGTTTACCATCTACGATCGTCTTGTCAAAGGTTCCGAATTGCCCCAAATCGAGCACAATAGGCCCAAGTACACCAGGAGGGCCGCAGTGAATGTGAAATCCGGTAATCTCTGAAGGATCGACACCAGATATTTGAACATCAACTTTGGCGGAGCTCAGATTTTTAGGAAAAGTAATTTTACCATATCCTTTAGCGTCCGATTCGATTGCTTCCCCAGGTTCTTGTTGAGGGCTGAGAAATGCTTCATACTTAGTAGCAGATCGCTCTCCGAAAGGATCGGGAGTACCTACAGAAGTGCCTGTAATAAAATCGGCGGCAGTTAAATCTTTGGCTGCAATACCATTGATCAACAATAGCGATTGATTGGCAATCTTATCTGTAACTAATACTTGACCTGAATTTGTTGTCGTAATGGCGAGATTGTTGAAACTGAGAGAGGGATTAAGTTGGATAAAGTCAACGCCGTTTTGAAAGTCCGTTATTAGATCGAATCCTTCACCCTTAGATATAACAAAAATATCTCCACCATTGCCTCCAGTTAATGTATCATTTCCAGCTCCGCCTGTCAGAACATCATCTCCTAAGTCTCCTAATAAAACATCATTACCAAGGTCGCCATTCAGGATATCGTTACCTTTACCACCCAGGAGCGAATCCTCGTTTTGACCCCCCGAAAGCGTGTCGTCGCCTTGATTGCCACAGAGTAAATCGTTTCCTGCATTACCCAAGAGGATATCGTTACCTCCCAACCCGATAATGGTATCATTTCCCGTCATGCCGTAATAAGTGCGACTCTCTTCGTTATTAGTTACCCAGTCGTCACCTCCTAGGAGCATAATCACGTCCTTTCCCAGAGAATTAGAAAGTGTACTAATCTGGTTAGCGGGTAGTTGATTGAAGAAAAATACATCGCTGCTTTCAGTCGCTAGACCGATGTCAAAAGGTATTCCCGTGTCGATTGCTGATAAGTTCATAGTTCGATACAAGTTAATTTATTCCTAGTAAAACTTATAACTTGCTGCTGCCTGGTTGCGCTAGTCAAATTGCGAAAGATTAGTTTCGCAAAATGTCCGAAGGCTTTTTCTGAAAGTGCTGCTGGAAGTATTTTGTAAAGCGACCAGGATTGTAAAAACCATATTCAAAAGCAATTTCTGTAATCGTTTTATTGCTCTCCATTAACTCCATACGAGCGGCTTCAAGTCTAGCAGTTCGCAAGAATTGACTGGGAGAAACACCGTAATGACGAGCAAAAGCAGTTTGCAAAGAACGACTGCTACAGTTCATGGCGATCGCAATTTGTGCAATTGTCAGCTCTTTTTTCATATTAGCCCGGATGTATTCGGCAGCCTCTCGCACGCGGGCGATCGAAATTTCAGATACTTTAATAATTGGTGGATCTAAAGTGTTGTAAGATGAACCTTGGACTAAGGTTGAGAAAACAGCAAGTTCTAAATTTTCAATTACCAGTGGATGTCCGTTCGTGTCAATCAAATTCCACAGCGTCATGACCATTTGATATAGCGATCGACCGTAAACAGTGGTACGATCGACAATTGGCATCAGCTTGGGACGATCGATCGGCTTGTCAAGATACTTGCTCAGTTCAGTTAAAAATCGAGCTTCATCTATATAAATTGAGATTGCACTGTATTTGGGTGAGTGCTGAAGACGGATTAGTTCGCCTCCCGGCTCACTTATCCCCAGATGTCGATCGTCCACGAGGAATTCGTTAGACCCAACTTTGAATACATGATCGCCGTCAAAAAATGTGAAAACTATTTTTCCAGGAAAAGTATATCCGGCGGTATATGTACTCCCAGCTTCCCAAACAACATTCAGGAGCTCGAAGTTCTTTAACTTCGCAAGTCGCCATTGAATTTTGTAATCTTTGGAATGGGGAATATGTTTAGTTATTGTCGGTAGTTGCTTAATATAGATCTCTGGATCGTTGATTTCAATATTCAAATCCCAGGCCATAATCAAATCGTCATAGTTGATACCCCACCATAATAATAATATAAGATATACAGCATAAAATTCACCAACTGTAGGGGCGAAGCATTTTGGCAAAAAATCTAATACGGTGTGCATAAATCATGACCCAAATGCTTCGCCCCGCCCCACGAATCAACCGCATTATCGAAATTTATGCCTGGAAATTTTGCATGGCCATTATCCTTACATGGGGGTTTTGTGTTGGGTTGGGCGAAGCATTCGGGTCTAGTATTTTGCGTATATTTCCATGATTATCGCCCGAATGCTTCGCCCCTACGAATTTATTTTCTCTCATTCTTAACTCTTCACCTCGATTACTTCACTTCCTTATAATCCACCCCATAACTCGTATCTCTCCCCGACAAATAAGTAGTTTTCCCCGTCAAAGTCTCCAAAGTTGCTCTCGTTTTAGCAGAAGTAATTGTATTCAATGGTACCCCCAACTTGCTAGCCAAACCGGCCGCCACGCCCACACCTTGTCCTTGATAAATATTCACTGTCGCAATGCGCCCGACTGATACTGCCATACCAACATACCCTGAAGATCGCCCGACGATCGCCAAATTATTCACTTTGCTAGCCAATGCACTTTCTATGCCAAAATTATACATCGGCAGTGGTGGAATTCTGGATGACAAATCCTTGACTCCGCCTCGTAAATCGAAATCGTAGGAAAAACTGCCGATCGACTTTTCGGCCTCTGTTCCTCCTTTAATAATTTCCTGTCCTGTCAGCGGTGCTACCACATCGCGAACGTTCAAAGTTTGTCTGATGTAAGCTTCATCTGGAATAAATACTCTCACATCTTTACCCGATTTTTTTTGTAGCCATTCTTGCAGATATGACATTTCTTTTAGCATCTCAGGAGTCGGTTTTCTGTCGTTAGCTTCCATCTTTATCAGTTGGTCAACTTGATATTTAAATAGGAAGCCGTTCCATGACATAGAATTGTCTTGATAAACGCAAATATTGGCTTTGTCAAAAAAGAAGCCTTTGTCTTGAGTAAAGGGCAAATTTCTGTCTACATGATAGGCCGCTCCGAGGGCTACGCTTCTGATATTGTAGCCGTCTCGGTAGGCTTGATAAATCGTGCTTAGGAAATTCCTCATCCAAAATTCGGTACTGGCATCATCTTTATATTTGGTAATGCTGGATTTAATTTTTTCTACTAAAGGGGTGTTGTAAAGAATGTCATCTTCCATTCTGCGGAGGTCGGACATCGTTAAGCCGGTAATTGTCGGAACTATGGATATCGCTAAGGTTTCATTTTTGGATTTGATGTTTTGCGATTCATATCCTGTATAATAGGATAATCCGGCTTTTCTGGCGAATTCGGCATCTTGAGTTACGTCTATGTAAGAGTTAGCTTTGATTTTAACTCCACTGTCTTTTACTTCGGCATATTCAATTTTGCGATCGACTACGTGGGGAACAAGAGTGGAGTTGGAAATAAGTTGAACATCTGCCTCTGAAAGCATATCTTTCAGTGCTTTATCTGCCGTTTTTGGTTCTATGCAAGATTCGGGAACTTTCGCTTTGTCTAAGAATTCCCGGAAGCATTGGGCGTAGGGTTGGTTGTACCAATCGGGGATTTTATCTAAATCGACGTAGCCTAAGCCGCCGCGGGTGAGTACGCCACCTAACATTGCGGTTTCATGGTTCGATCGCACTACCGCTACTTTTCCCTTTGCACCTAGGGTTTTCTTGGCCCAGATAGCTGCACATATCCCCGGTACTTCGTCGCCATAGACTACGATATCAAAGTTGCGATCGACTGGTGTTTGAGCTGCTGCTGGGGGCTTGTTTGTGGCTGTTTGGCGCAGGCTTGGGGGGTCTAATGTGGCACTTGCTTCGTTTCGGTGGGCGATCGAATCTTTGGTTTCTTTGAAATAGGGAGAGTCAACTAAAAGTTTTATGGCTACAAAAAAGATGGCAATGGCGGCTAATTTCTTGAAAGTAGGAAGCATTTAGTTGGCTCGTTGATGAATTTGGGATACCTGAAAGTACAATTCAGGGTTTACGGGGTTGAATATACCACATTTAGGTAATTGCGGCACAAGTTTAATTTTTCCGGCAACGGTTGGGAGTAGTATTAATATTAAGTTAATTCACAACTTGTAGTAGCCGTAACACTCTGCTGCTATTGTCAAAGCATCAGTAAAAAACGATAGACTGATGTTATGGTAGGATTGTCTGGGGCTGGTGGCAATTGGCAAGTTATTGATGAAATAGCCGATCGGGCTGTCGTCCAACAACAAGATAAGTTATCATGTGGCCCTGCTTGTGGTACAATGCTCCTCGGTGATCGCGGGGTTTATGGTGCAAACCAATCTTTAATTGCGGCTGAAACAGGAGTTCCTGTAAATATTGAAGATTTAGCAATCGCACTCAATACTCTGGATACAAGCAGTTCTAGATTTTGGTTGGGTGGTACTGTGTCTATTCCTGGGGCCACAAATTCTGAAATAGTTGAGGTATTAATTACTACTGGTTCTTGGGCTGCTATTTTGTGGGAAACTTTAGCTGACTTGGGTCATATAGTCATTGTTGATGGACTTGATGATACAGGAAAAATTATGATTCGCGACCCTTGGAATGCTACAAAATATAAAATGGAATTAGCAGAGTTTTTGAATTACTGGAACCTTCAAGCAGTTTACTCATTAAAACGATGAAAGTGCAAGTTTTATCTATTCAATCTGCGATCGCCCCTAATACTCACGAGGTTGTGCTGTCTGTTGGTACGGATACACAAAAATTTATTTTTACAACAGAAGTGAATCGAGTTGGAGAACATTTACTTCAGACGACTCGTGGCGATCGCACTTTTTCAGAGGTTTTCAGATTTAATCAGCGGGTAGCGATGAATGTGACAAATCTGGTTGTTAAATACTACAATCGTGAAACTGTCAATCTTCCGGCAGATGTCGGCGTCTTGGTCACTCCAGAAACGGCTTTATCGAAGCAAAAGCCATTTGAAAATAACAGTTTAGCAGATACTGAATCGCAGCAAACAACAGCAGTGGATGGAGAAATTCGTCAAAGGGCGATCGCGATTCTCGAACAGTTACCGGAAGCTGTGCTTGATGAAGCTGTGAGGTTTCTGGAGTCTTTGTATGTTCAGTGCGATCGGCTACAATAATTTAAGAATAACAATTAAGTCATCTGAAAAATACAGAAAAAATGGAAAAAGTTTTTGTACATCCTGAATGTCCTTTTTCAGCAGAGACATTTAACTTATTGGCACAATTTTATGAAAACCCAAGTTCAGATTTTTACATAGCACACAAAAAAGATTTTTTGAAGTATCTTGAAAATCCCTTGAAATATATTTTAAGCCAGGTCGAAGAGCTGTTACCTGATATTATAAAAAAATATATAAATATCAAGTGGGAGCAATTTGGAGAGATCGTTGAAACAAAAGGTTTACAATCAGTAGCTTACAGTGTGTCTTTGGGTTATGGAGATATCAATTATATAGATAATGCTCGCCTAGTGCTAAGATTTGACAACCAAGACTTAACTTTTGGTTTGTGTGCCGAATTTAACGATATTGATATTTTTAGAGATAATTATGAAAGCAATTATATAAATGACCCATTGGCAATCGATATCCTTAAACGTTATAATCTTCCTAATCAATATCATTGCTATTTAACCAACCAAATAATTCGTTGTAATTACCCTGTGCATGAATATCGTCTGACAATAATGAAACCTCAAAAATGTATTTATGAATTATTAGAAAGTATTATTTCTTTAGTTGCCAAACAAACACTAAAATTTGACGGTCAGCATAAAATTACTAACATTCAGGTTGCTAGATCGCTTGAAGCAGAAGAAGTATTAGGATATTCTGCACAACAGTTAATTCAGATAATAGCACAAACGTTTAAAAAAGTATTTCCATTATTTGTGATTTCAAATCTGTACGACAATGATTTACCTCTTCTTATAAGTCAATATTTTTCAGTATATGAAAAGGAATTTAATCCAGTATATCAACTAGAAAAAATTTCCGAAACTACTGGTTTTCAAACAACCCAACTAACCCAATGGATACACACCATTAACCGCAAGCAACAAGCCATCATCCAAGGCCCGCCCGGAACCGGAAAAACCTTCCTCGCTAAAAAACTCGCCCAACACTTAGTCGGTGGCGGTGACGGTTTCTCAGACATTATCCAATTTCATCCAGCTTATACTTATGAAGACTTTATTCAAGGCATCCGTCCCCAAAGTCAAGATGGGCAATTAACTTATCCAATAGTTCCCGGTAGGTTCCTAGAATTCTGCGAAAAAGCCGAAGTCTGTGAAGACACTTGCGTTCTCATTATTGATGAAATTAATCGTGCAAATTTATCTCAGGTATTTGGAGAGTTAATGTATTTGCTTGACGATCGCGATCGCACTGTTAAACTAGCCAGCGGCCAACTATTCAGAATCCCTACAAATGTCCGTATCATCGGCACAATGAACACCGCAGACCGTTCTATTGCCTTAGTCGATAACGCACTCCGCCGCCGTTTCGCATTCATTCCCATCTATCCAAACTATGAAGTGCTGCGACAGTATCACCAGAGAGAGAAAACAGGTTTCCCAGTTGATAAATTAACTAGCATCCTAGGAAATGTCAATCGGGCAATTAACAACAAACACTATGAACTAGGCATCTCCTTCTTTTTGACAAAAACCTTAGCTGAAGATATCCAAGATATTTGGCAAATGGAAATCGAGCCATACCTCGAAGAATACTTCTTTGATAACCAGGCAAAAATAGATGAATTTCTCTGGGATAAAATCAAAGATGAATTGAGCAAGTGATAATCTTATGAAACGAGAATTACCCCAAATCATCAAACTGACAGAATATGAATTACGAATTTTAGATCGAGACTCAATCCCCGAATCAGTAGGACAAAAAATACACCAAAATTATCGCAAGGAAATAGAGATAGAATTTCCCAACTTTAAAACAAGAGATAAATGGCACTTAAAATCTAACGGCAAAGTTGGCAACATTCCAATTACTCCCGAATTTCACATCGCCATCCGCCCAAAGGTTCCCATAAACAACTTATTCGGAATGCTTGACTATGCCTACAAGCTTAAGATAAAATTTCCCCAAGGATCGATTCAGTGCCAATTTTTAGAACAAATTTACGAGACATTAGCTAACATTCTTGCCCAGAAAATTCTCGAACGCTGTCGCAAAGGATTATATCGCGATTACTTATCCAAAACCGAAAGACTCGCTTACATTCGCGGCCGCGTCGATTTGCGATCGGCCCTGCAAAAACCTTGGGATGTTAAACTAAAATGCCACTATCACGAACAAACAGGCGATATCGAAGATAATCAAATACTCGCTTGGACACTTTTCATCATTGGCCGCAGCGGTTTGTGCGGTGAATCTGTTTCATCCACTGTGCGAAAAGCCTTTCACGCACTCCAAGGATTTGTTACATTAAAACCTTTTAAATCAGAAGCTTGTATCGATCGCACTTATCACCGTCTGAATCAAGATTATCAACTTTTACACGCCTTATGTCGATTCTTTTTAGATAACACAGGGCCCAGTCACGAAAAAGGCGATCGCGAAATGCTGCCTTTTCTCATAGACATGCCTAAATTATATGAACTTTTCGTCGCTGAATGGCTCGAAGCAAATACACCAAAAGGCTTTTTTGTCAAACCACAACACCTAGTCACACATGACAAAAATTATTTCGATAAGATTGACTTACTACTGTGCGATATTGCAACAAATAAAGTCCTGTATGTCCTCGATACCAAATACAAAGCTCCCGATCAAGTAGCCAGTAGTGATCGTAATCAAATAGTTGCTTACGCCAATGCGTTAAACTGCCACAATGCAATTCTCATCTACCCGCAAAATCTCAAACAGCCACTAGATATAAAACATGGTGATATCCAAGTTCGCAGTCTAACTTTTTCGCTAGATAGCGACCTCAATGAAGCCGGAAAAACCTTCTTAACCTCTCTACTTCCAAACACCCTGCCCTAACTCTTCTCTGCGGTTCATTTCTCCACAAAAAAAGAGGCGCGATCGCGCCTCCCAAATCTTTCATGTTCTGGTTCTAAACACTAACAGCTACTTTCGATTCCTTCGCAGTCAACTTCTCATAAGTCGCCCGCATCTTCAATCCCACCAACACTTGGAACAAACCAGTTCCATTATTGGAACCAGGATATTCGCGGTGTTGAAGCAATAGGTGAGTTAACTCGCCTTCATACTTCGCAGAAGTCTTGCTCAAATGGCTTTCGATGTAAATCACTTCTTCGAGATTTTCAAACTGACCATCTACTTCCAAAATCGATACTTCGTGGCCGTAGAAAGAGTCTGGTCCGTAATACATCTTAATTCCTGGATAGGAACAAGTTAGTTTCCGGCCGCAAGGAACCCAGTTAATTGTTGAACCTTCGTCAAACAAATATGCTGGCTCAAAGTTGGCGACGCCTTCGCGTTGGATCATCTGCACCCGCAGAACTTTCCGCTCTTTGTCATCCTTAATTAGATTGGTCGGCAATACTTGAATTACCACATCGGCATATTGCTTTTGTGGGTCGATGTAAGCCGTAAAGTCAGGTTTGCGAGCGTTGATCGCAAACAGCACGTCTTCGTAACGGTGGCCTCGTTCCGCCATGTCGCGCTGGATTTTCCAAGCGATTTTTACTTCGTCGCTGATGTCTAGGTAGACGCTGAAGTCGAGGAGATCTCGAACTCGTTCGTCGTACAGCGGGTGCAATCCCTCAATCACAATCACATGATTCGGCTCTACCCACTCAGGAGGATCGAGCAGGCCGGTTTCGTGGTTGTAAATCGGCTTGTCGATTCCTCGGCCTTCTTTGAGGGCTTTCATCTGCTCGGCCATCAGGTCGAAATTGTTGGCTCTGGGGTCAAGGGCTGTAATCCCTGTTTCTTTGCGCTGTTTGCGATCGAGACAATGATAATCGTCCAGACAGATTACAGTAACGAAATCTTCCCCGAACAAATCTGTCAATCGGCGCAAAAAAGTAGATTTTCCGCAACCGGAGTCTCCGCCAACGCCAATTAAAACCACGCGATCCGGCTTAGTTGTCATAGTTTTCCTCTAAAAAAATCACTGTTTAGTGACGCTCCTACACCAACCGCAAGCGTTATGTTGTAGGCATCTGAGTCCGGTCAAGGATATCAAGATCTTCCTTCAAGGTACTCCAATCGTTTCCCTCTACGGCGTTTTATAGTGAGGAAAACGTCTCGCCCCACTTGTCACATAAAAGCTGTTTTATCTAGACCTAGATTGTTATTCTGCGATCCAAGATATGAGTATTTTACGAGAATTATTACAATGAGTGCTCGTCTCCTCGCCACCCAAAGAATGCTGGTTGGCTGCGCCCAACATCGCTGGCAGGATCGCTCCTCACCTCGCGTGGCTCTCATCCCACCCCAAATCAAAGATTATGGGCTGGGGATTCCCGCCTGTCTAGCTAACTTTAGTGATTAATCTTACCAGAATGCGATCGCCCACTACAAGCTCAACGTCGATCGATTTTCGATTTTCGATTTTCGATTCGAGAATTAACGCCCTCAGTCATCAGACGTGCAGGAATAAATCCAGAACCTTGTAGCTGGCTGCTGTCGGTCAATAGGAGTCATTTGTTGCCCGATGCGGTATTCCATCGCCGGCCGCCGATCGAAAGGACTTATGGGGGCTGATCCCGCGATCGGGTAAAATAGTCGCAGTACGCAGACAACAATAGCTATAGGTCAACACCTGAACGCAGCCGGACGAGGTTCGCGGGGCGTGTTCGGCTAATTGGGAATTGGGGACGCGATCGAGCAAAACTTGACACACCCGCCCTGGGCGGCGAGGCTCAAAGATTAACGCGACCAATTAGTCCCGATGACCTTAAGAAAAAAGTAAATTGAGTCTACGGTCACATTCTCTATCTTTATAACTCTGTATCGTGAAGGAAAAGCAACAAATGTACAGCCCAAGCATATCTGGTGTTGCGACCAGCTCCATATCAGGCAGTCGCATCTTTGTCTATGAAGTCGAGGGTATGCGTCAAAGCTCCGAAACTGACCAAACAACTAGCCCGATTCGTCGTAGTGGTAACGTGTTTATCGCCGTCCCCTACGATCGCATGAATCAGGAAATGCGGAGGATTACTCGCATGGGTGGCAAAATAGTCAGCATTCGACCCTCCAACGACGCTCCCAAAACTCATGGCACTGTAGCACCAGAACTTGGACAACAGAGTCAGAAATCTGGAGAAACAACTAAGCCCATGACTCAAGCACAGGAAAAGGTTCAGGTTCCAGTTAACCTCTACAAGCCGGCTAATCCCTATATTGGCAAGTGCATTTCTACAGAAGAATTGGTCAAAGAAGGCGGCGACGGCACTGTCCGTCACGTTAAAATTGACATCTCTGGAGGCAATTTGCACTATCTGGAAGGTCAAAGTATTGGCATTATTCCCGATGGGACCGATAAAAACGGCAAACCTCACAAAATTCGGCTTTATTCGATCGCCTCTACCCGTCACGGAGATGATGTGGATGACAAAACTGTCTCTGTATGCGTCCGCAGGCTAGAGTACAAAAGCCCAGAAACTGGCGAACAAGTCTTTGGTGTCTGTTCCACTTTTATCACTGGTTTGGAACCGGGAGCTGAGGTCAAAATCACTGGCCCTGTAGGCAAGGAAATGTTATTGCCTGACGATGAGGATGCCACCATTATTATGATGGCGACTGGTACAGGAATTGCTCCTTTCCGCGCTTATTTGTGGCGGATGTTCAAGGAAAATAATCCAGAGTACAAATTCAAAGGTTTAGCTTGGCTATTCTTTGGAGTTGCTTACACTCCCAACATTCTGTACAAAGAAGAGTTGGAGCAATTGCAACGAGAGTTCCCTGATAATTTCCGATTGACTTATGCCATCAGCCGCGAGCAAAAGAATGCTGACGGCGGCAAAATGTACATTCAAAACCGGATTCAAGAGAACGCTGATGAACTGTGGGAATTAGTTCAAAAGCCGAAAACTCACACTTACATCTGTGGTTTGAAGGGCATGGAAGGCGGCATTGATGAAGGAATGTCGGCGGCATCTAGCAAGTATGATGTTGACTGGACTGCCTATCAAAAACAGTTGAAAAAAGAACATCGCTGGCACGTTGAAACCTATTAATGTGTAGCCTGATTTAATCTCAGTTGTAGGGCGGGCTTTGCTCGCCCTATAATTGTTTTAGACAGGTGTAAAACTAAATTAGTATATAATATACAGTAAGCTCACAGAAAAAGGGAGATGACTGAATATGGTCTTAATTTCCACCCAAAAACTGACATTTCAAGAGTATCTGAACTATGAGGGAGAATCAGGTGTTTGTTATGAATTATATCGGGGACAGATAATTGAAATGCCAACACCCACAGCTATACATATCAAAATCATTGAATTTTTGGTTTACCAGTTCCGATGCTTCTTTGCAGCACACAATCTACCGCTAGTTGCAGTTGTGACTACCGCAGTCCGAACCGAGGAAAATTCTTCGCGCGTTCCTGATGTAATGATTTGCACTCAAAGTCTTTGGGAACAAGTCTGTGCTAAACCTGGTTCCGCAATTCTGGATTTTGAAGAAAAACCACTTTTAGTGATTGAAGTTACCAGTCAAAATTGGCGGGATGACTACATCCGTAAACGGGCAGAATATGACTTGATTGACATCCCGGAATATTGGATTGTAGACCCAAATCAACCGAAAATACGAGTGTGTAGCCGTCCTGAAAATGAAGGTAGTTACTCTCAGCAAGAATTTTTGCCGGGACAGCAAGTTCAGTCTGTACAGTTCGCTGAATTTATTCTATCGGTGAATCAAGTGCTCTCTCCGCCGCTAGTGGAAGATTTAATTCGAGAAGAACAAGCACAGCGACAGCAGCTAGAACAGCAAGTTGAAAGATTATCACAGCGGCTTCGACAAATGGGGGTAGATATCGACACAGAAGTTTGAATTTTCATACCAAATTAAATCCCCGACTTCTTAAAGAAGTCGGGGATCTGTATATTGAGTTTAGTTAAATTACAAATTGCTTGATTAGCATACAATGATTGTAGATTAGAGTTTCTACGGGTCAAAGTCGTGGCTTTCAAAATTGGTTTGCTAGGTTTTATTAAATTTACTTACACAAGTATAAATCTCAAAATTTATGTGATTATTAAATAATAATGATATGCAAGATTCTGGATTACGAGGGTCAGAAAGTAGCCTATGCCAGTAAAAATTATTCGGGCAGCCTTTCGCGAGATACAAAAACTATCTTATGACAATTTTCAGATAGTTTACCAGATTATCAGTGGTTTGAGCCAAGGCAGCCATCAAAATGTTAGAAGTTTACAGGGACATGAAAAACTGTGGCGAACTCGTCAAGGTCAACTGCGTGTGATCTGGGAACTAGATTCTGGCAATATTGTAGTGATTAAAGCTGGTTTGCGAGGAGATGTTTACGATCGGGTGTTTGACAGTCGCGATCGCACAGATCCGCTGGAAATAGAGGCAATAAAGGCAATAGAAGAATTGAATAAACCTCAAGGAACCGCGCTAGTAGATCATCCAGCTTATGAATTTTCACTAGAAGATAGTAATTGGAACAAAGAAGAAGATCGTTGGTACAAATTTATTTATGCCAACTATTATCGCTACTCACCAGTGCTAACCCGTTACCAAAAACAGCCATTTGCTGAGTTGATGCAGCAGGGGATATGGTCTACAAACAATTGGTTAGTTCAGAGTGGGCCAGGAACGGGTAAAACTGTATGTGCGGCTCTTCTAGGTTGTGAACTTCATCGCGAGCAAGGGTGGAACACAATGCTTATTGTTCCTCCAGCAGTGCGTGAAGATTTGGAAAATTACTCAGAGATCAAGAAGATAAAAGAGCAAAATTCAGAAGGTTTTTGGCTGGGTACTTTTCCTGATTGGGTGCGTGAAGTAGATCCAGAATTGGGCGCTCGCCTAGCAACTTCAGAAGAAGAATTAACGGCTCTGCAAGTATTAGTGAGATTCGAGGGTTTAGCACCCAATTTAGGAAAAATTAGTTCGCGAGATGTTTTACTATATCAAGCTACTGTCGGCATTTTTCCAACAGATATCTAGTAATTAAGATACTTTAGTCCAAAATATTTTACAATAGTTGTGTATTAATTGAGTTTCTACGGGTCAAAGTCGTGGCTTTCAAAATTGGTTTGCTAGGTTTGGGTACAGTTGGCGCGGGAACGGCAGAGATTTTGCTCTCTACAGATGGCCGCCATCCGCTGTTGCAGGAATTGGAAATCTATCGGGTGGGTGTGCGCGATATTTATCGAACTCGGTCTTTACAATTGCCAGAAAATGTGCTGACAACTGACCTGGAAGCGATCGTCACTGACCCGGAAGTTGATATTGTAGTAGAATTGATTGGGGGATTGGAACCTGCCCGATCGCTCATTCTCCAGGCTATTGCTAACGGTAAGCACGTTGTCACCGCCAACAAAGCTGTGATTTCCCGCTACGGTCAAGAAATATTTGAAGCAGCCAACGCCAAAGGCGTTTATGTAATGTTAGAAGCTGCTGTCGGTGGCGGCATTCCAGTCATCCAAACTCTCAAACAATCCTTGGGTGCAAACCGCATTCAAACCGTAATTGGCATCGTCAACGGCACAACTAATTACATCCTGACACGGATGCAAACAGAAGGTGCAGACTTTGGTGAAGTCCTCGCCGACGCACAGCAATTAGGTTACGCTGAAGCTGACCCCGCAGCGGATGTAGATGGATTAGATGCTGCTGATAAAATCGCTATTTTAGCTTCCCTAGCTTTTGGAGGCAGGATTAAATTAGCAGATGTTTACTGCGAAGGTATCAGACAAGTTACGGCGTCTGATATTGACTATGCAGACAAACTGGGATTTGTAATTAAGTTGCTAGCAATTGCTCAAAAAAACTGCCAAACTACGGAAGAAAATGGGGATAAAGAAAACGAACTTATTTCAATTCGGGTGCATCCTACCTGCGTGTCAAAAACTCATCCGCTGGCCAGTGTCAACGGTGTTTATAATGCAATTTTAGTAGAAGGAGAGCCGATCGGGCAATTGATGCTGTACGGGCGCGGTGCCGGTGCCGGACCCACCGCTAGTGCGGTAGTATCCGATATTCTGAACATTGCAGCTATTCTGAAAACCGAAACTGTTCCGATTCCCCATCCTTTGCTCAGTTGCAATCACCAACACTATTGCCAAATAGCAAAAATGGAGGAACTGGTAACGCGGTTTTATGCTCGTTTCCTGACTCGCGATACTCCGGGGGTAATTGGCAAATTAGGGACTTGTTTCGGGAACCACAAAGTTAGTTTACAATCTGTTGTGCAGACTGGAATTCATGGCGATTTAGCAGAAATTGTAGTCGTGAGTCACGATGTTAAAGAAGGCAATTTCCAACAGGCGATCGCGGAAATTAGGGCGATGGAATCCATTCATAGCATTGCTAGTATTCTGCGAGTTTTGTAAAAATTAATTTGTAAGGGCGGGTTTCACCAAAAATATTTGCCAATAATTGACAAACTCTCAAACCCGCCCTCGATCAGTCCTGAACGCACGGGGGGTCAAAAACCCGGTTTCTGCGTCAATATCACAGGCCAGAGAGCGACGATTTTTTAAATAAAACGGGTTTTTTGCGTCCAGGACTGCTAATTCTACTATTTTACCCATTCGATTAGAAAAACGCAGACAATCTCAAAATATCATCTGCGTTAATCTCCGTGCATCTGGGGTAAAAAAAATCCCTAAAAATCCCCGTAACTACTAATAGCCGCCTGTAATCTTACCATCACCTCATCAACCAAAATCGCCCCCAACTCCCCAGAAGCACGAGTCCGAATATTCAAACTATTCGCCTCAACTTCCTTAGCACCGACAACACCCATCACCGGAATTTTATCCTTCTCTGCATTACGAATCAATTTACCCAAACGCTCATTACTCTCATCAGCTTCAGCGCGAATGCCTAAAGCCTTCATCTTCGCAGCTACTTCCTTCGCAAAGGGCAAGAATTCACTGCTAACAGGTAACAAACGCACTTGAATCGGCGCTAACCATAGTGGGAAATCCCCCGCATACTGCTCGATCAAAATTCCGATTAATCTTTCCAAAGAACCGAAAGGAGCGCGGTGAATCATCACCGGGCGCTTGCGAGTGCCATCTTCAGCAACGTATTCCAGGTCAAAACGTTCAGGCAAATTGTAATCTACCTGAACAGTTCCTAATTGCCATTCCCGGTCCAAGACATCTTGGAAAATAAAATCGAGTTTCGGGCCGTAAAAAGCCGCTTCCCCAATTCCTTCAAAATAGTTCATTCCCAAAGTTTCTACGGCGCGGCGAATCGCACCCTGAGCTTTTTCCCAAGCTTCATCGGAACCGATATATTTATCCAAATTATTGGGATCGCGGAAACTCAAACGGGCTTTGAAATTCTTGAGTTGCAGACTTTTGAATACTGATAAAATCAAATCTACCACATTCAAAAATTCTGCATCCAATTGCTCCGGGGTGACAAATAAGTGAGAATCATCCACTGTAAAGCCACGAACTCTGGTTAAACCGCCCAATTCTCCCGATTGTTCGTAGCGGTAAACTGTGCCGAATTCTGCTAAGCGCATCGGCAATTCCCGATAGGAGCGGAGTTCGCTTTTGTAAATTTGAATGTGGAAGGGGCAATTCATGGGTTTCATGACAAAACCCTGTTCGTTGGCAGCCGCTTCCTCATCTTCTGCCATCAGCGGAAACATATCTTCTTTGTATTTCTGCCAATGTCCAGAGATTTTGAATAAATCGACTCTGGCGATGTGGGGAGTTACTACTTGCAGATAGCCCCGTTTGATTTGTTCCTGTTTCAAGTAATCTTCTAAAATACTTCTCAAAACAGTGCCTTTTGGTGTCCATAAAGGCAAGCCTGGGCCTACTGCATCGGCGAAGATAAATAAGCCTAATTCTTTACCTAATTTGCGGTGATCCCGTCTTAGGGCTTCTTCTTTGCGGTGTTTGTAGGCTGCTAATTGTTCGGGGGTTTCCCAGGCAGTACCGTAAATGCGTTGTAACTGGGCTTTGGTTTCGTCCCCGCGCCAATAGGCTCCTGCTAGGCTTTCGAGTTCGATCGCCTTTGGATTCAATTCACTGGTATTGTCTAAGTGAGGCCCGGCGCACAAATCCCACCATTCGTCGCCCAAATGGTAAAGGGTAATGGGTTCGATCAAACCTTCGAGAATTTCTAATTTGTAAGGTTCGTTAATTGCCTGAATTCTGCTTTGTGCTTCTTCGCGGCTGACTTCTTCGCGAATTACAGGCAATTTGCGGTTGATGATTTTGGTCATCTCTTTTTTAATGGCTTTTAAATCCTGTTCCGTAAATGGTTCGGGAGTGTCAAAGTCATAGTAGAAACCGTTTTCAATCCAAGGGCCTATGGTGACTTGGGCCTTGGGAAACAATTTCTGCACCGCCATCGCCATGACATGGGATGTAGTGTGGCGAATTTTTTTTAGTTGCTCCGACTCGCTGGTGCGGGGCAAATCAATTTTAGCGGGCTGTTCTGAAACGGAAAGGGATTCTGAGCTAGACATCGGTTGATTTAGCAATTAATTTAGTTGCACTGGGTTCTATCTTACCAGAAAAATGGGTTGAAAGCCCCCTCCTTGTAGGACCGCTTTAACTTCCGAAACCAGTAAAAAATTGTGAAATACACACACTTTGTACGCGAAAATTTTTGTAAAGATGGTAAACTATTCCCATGATAGCAATAGAGTTTAAGTTAAAGGGCAAAGCGGAGCAATATCGAATCATTGACGAAATGATCCGAACAGCTCAATTTGTCCGAAACAAAACTCTTAAATACTGGACAGAGAATCAAGGGATTAAGCTTGTCGATCTATACAAACAATGTGCCGTCATGGCAAAAGAGTTTGAATGGGCAGGCAAACTTAACTCGATGGCACGTCAAGCCTCTGCCGAACGTGCCATTTTTGCTATTCAACGTTTTTTTGCTAACTGCAAAGCCAGGAAACCAGGAAAAAAGGGATATCCGCAGTTCAAAAAACACAGTCGATCCGTAGAATATAAAACTTCGGGGTGGGAGCTTTCTGCCGACAAAAGGCATTTAACATTTAAAGATGGTTTTGCTGCTGGGAAGTTTAAGTTAATCGGCAATCGGGATTTGCATTTGTATGCGCCCGACGAGATTAAACGAATCAGAGTTGTACGTCGTGCCGACGGCTACTACGCCCAGTTTTGTATCAATGTAATGTGTTCGGGATGTGGCAATCAGATTGGGAGATGATACTAAACGGCAGTTTCATAGACTTTTCCTGACATTAAAGACATCAGAACAACCGCCCACTTAATGCTTTGGGGTATCTGGCGAATTTACTGAAAGCAGCCGAGGTGCAATGTCTGGATTCATGCCTAGGGTTCTTGTCTCCCATCCCCAATCCCAAATCCCTCGTCGGCTTTAACAATCGCCCATAAGTTGAATTTTTGTTAAAAAAATGTTACAATTTGTAAATAGCATCTAAGATTACAATAGATAAATAACCCAATTTTGATCCATGCTTAATCCCGACTTGCCGGAAGCCGAATTGCTAAAATCCTTACTGCAACCGCTGTTAGAGGATTTTAAATACTGGTTTGCTCGCTCGGCAACTCTTTTAGAAACTGAGGAAATCGCCTTTTTGAGCAGTGAAGCACAATCGGACTTGTTAGGGAGAGTTGAACAAGCTCAGCACGAAGTAAATGCTGCGATCGCTTTATTTCAAGCAACCGGAGGTCAAGTTGGGATTGAAACCGCCGCCCTGATGCCGTGGCACAGGCTTCTGGCAGAATGCTGGCAAGTATCGTCGCGATTTCGCTCATCCCAGTCGGCCAAGCTTGGCAGATAAGGTGATTTCCAATTAAACGCGCTGTCAAATCCCCAACCAAGGAAATATGGGCAGCAGACTTGACAACCTCAACAAGATTTCCAGTTAATAATTTATTAATTGCTGAAACACATTTGTAAATTGCTGTGTGGCTGTTTAGCCCGGAGGAAAAAATCATGTTACATCTGCTTTATATCCTAGCTTTTACCGTTCTTGCTTTTCTGGCCGTCGGTAACTTAATCCGCAGTTTAGTCACGGTGGGGATGGAGTCCCAGCGCCCTCAACAATTTAGACATCCTCATCGTTACGCATCCTCTTCTCGCTCTCAAAGTGTGCCGCATCCCGAACTTTTAGATGAATACGGAAACATTGTGAACGAGCCCCTGTTAGTGATGCGTTCGCTTAGTGTACAAGATGCCCGCGAACAATTGGATGCTCTCTACAAATCATCTCCCGGCGGCAGCGACGAAGGTGGCGAGCTCGTATGATTCGGTGAAAGGCACAGCATTTATACTTACGCGATCGGGGTCAGAAAAAAATAATTAACCGTTAGTTTGTAAGTAATGGCTAATTAGTGGTGTTTTTTGAGAGATACTAAAAAGGGATCGATCTAAAGTGTCGATCGCTCCCGTTTTGTCATCGGCAAAAATGCTCGCTTAAGGCTAGATGATCGTCCCTATTTCATTACTCGCAGAACTTCTGCAAGCTTTGCCCCAGCTACGGGCCCAAATTTATTTCAAATCTTCCATGACAGCGCTGTCTCACGCGATGGAAGACTTGGTTTTGGCAGGTTCTGATGAACCGTTAGTCATTGCTAGTTTTCAGCGAGAGCGATTTTATCGCCAGGAAGCTCACCGCTATCGGCGTATTTCCGATCGCTCATCTCAGGTATACGTGCTAGCAGCACCGGAAACGGACTTTAAAAACTCCTCGGAATTTTACGAAACTGTGGCTTTCGATCCACGGGATGGATTAAGTCAAGAGTGGCATTTAGTGGTCATCGGAGAAAACTACTCAACTTGTCTGATTTGTAAAGAAAAATTTATCCCTCTGGAAAATCAGGATGAGGGGGAACTACTATTGATGGATCAAGCTCGTAGATTTGAGGGAATTTGGACTTTCGATCGGGATGTAAGTTGCAAAGCAGCCCAATTGCTGCTCGATCGCATTGTCAAATATCGCCCAGAATTAGCCGAAAAGATCGAACGAGCACAAACCACTTATAATCTGGTCAAAAAACCGAAAAAATCCCGGAAAGCCGAGACTACCAAAGCTGCAAAACCAGAGAAAACTTTAGGGAAAACTGCCAAAATTCCCAATCCTAAACTCAGCGATGCTTTTACCGAACGCTTGGTGACTTACTTGCAAGCTGGTCAACATAAACTGCTAAAAGCCTACGGTGCGATCGCGGCCCAAGAACGCAAAGAACGCTTGGTGAATACGATCACAACAGCCATGCGGCAATCGCTAAATCCTCAAGAAATAGTGGAAGTAGCAGTGCAAGAACTGGGTACAGCTTTGTCAGCCAACCGCTGTTTGATTTATCGCTGCAAAGCGACAGATATTGCTACTAAAATCGAGCGCGAATTTTTGCGCCCCAGCACTAATTCCCTGCTAAATCAGACTTGGCCCTTGCAGGAAAATCCGATATTTCGTGATGCGGTGGCAAACCAAGAGCGAGTTTACATTCAAGATACAGCACAACATCCGCTGATTGTCAATACCAAATCCCTACAAAAGACTGTCCAACAGTGGGAAATTGTCTCGTGGTTAATGGTGCCTGTGCTTTATCATGGGCGGATTTTGGGGATGGTGGAAATGCACCAGTGTCGATCGACTTTGGCTTGGGAAGAAGATGAACTGGCTCTAGTAGAGGCGATCGCTACTCAACTCGGTTCGGCCTTAATTCAAGCAGAAACCTACGCTAATTTAGAAGAACTCAATCAACAATTAGAAGCCTTAGACCGCACTCGCAGCAATCTCATTGCCATCACCGGACACGAACTCCGCACTCCCCTGTCTACGATTCAAGTATGTCTAGAAAGTTTGAATTCCGAACCAGATATGCCAGCAGAATTGCGGAAAATTATGTTAGAAACAGCCCTAGGCGATGCCGATAGAATGCGGAAACTCGTCCAGGATTTCCTCACTCTTTCCCACTTAGAAAGCGGTCGAGTGGAATGGAATGTGGAATCACTAACCTTGCAAGAATGCGTAGATTTAGCCCTCAGCAGCGTTAGAGCTCGTTCCTTTGATAGAAAATTGCCGGAAATTATCACTGATGTATCCGCAGAATTGCCTTTAGTGCAAGCTGATGGCGAGTGGTTGGTAGAAGTGCTTTCCAAACTGTTAGATAACGCTTGCAAATTCACCACACCCCAGGGAAGCGTGACGGTTCGAGCTCATTGTAACGGTTATCGGATGGTGGAAGTGCTGGTAGCGGATACGGGGAGAGGGATAGAGGCGAATAGTTTAAAAGTAGTGTTCGATCGATTTTATCAAGAAGAAGGAGCTTTGCGCCGCAGTGCCGGCGGTACAGGTTTAGGATTAGCAATTTGCAAACAGATTGTGGCTGGCTGGGGAGGTAAAATTTGGGTAGATTCCCCAGGAAAAGATAAAGGGAGTGAATTTCATTTCACTATTCCCACCGTATAAAATACCGAGATACCGGACTTTTTGAATAATTTGGTTGTCCTACAAATAACCACTAACTACATCGGAATACTAATTACAAATTCCGTTCCTTTCCCCACCGATGAAAAACATTCCAAACTCCCTCCATGTTTTTCGGTTACTATCTGATAACAAATAGACAAGCCCAATCCCGTTCCTTCCCCTTCTACTTTAGTGGTAAAAAATGGAGTAAACAATTTTTCGAGCACGCTTTCTGGCATTCCCAAGCCGTTATCGGCGATCCGAATTACCAAGGTGTCCATTGTTTGTCCTGCTTTTTGGGAAATTCCGAAAGTAGAAATGGTAATTTTATTGGGATTTTTATCTATTTGTGCATAGGTTTTGCCCACATTAGATTCATCCAAAGCATCAATTGCATTAGCAATCAAGTTCATAAATACTTGATTCATTTGTCCTGGATAGCATTGTAATTTTGGTAACTCACCATAATATTTAAGGATTTTAATTGCTGGTCGAGTTTGCTTGGCTTTCAGTCGGTGAGACAAAATCATCAAAGTAGTTTCAATTCCTTCATGAATATCAACGGCTCTTTTTTCAGCGGTGTCGGTGCGGGAGTAGTTGCGGAGGGATTGCATGATATCGCGAATGCGATCGATTCCCAATTTCATGGATGCCGTGGTTTTGGGCAAATCTTCTAATAGATATTCTAGTTCGATAGACTCAATTTCATCTTCAATTTCTTGTCCAGGTTCGGGAAATTTTTGTTGATAAAGATTGAGCAAATTAATCAAATCATCAATATATTCTTGAACGTGGTGCAAATTTCCAGAAATGAAACCAACGGGATTATTGACTTCGTGAGCAACTCCAGCCACCAGTTGTCCAAGTTGAGATATTTTTTCAGTTTGAACTAATTGTGCTTGAGTTTGTTGCAGTTGAATCACTGCGGCTTTTAACTCACGAGATTTTTCTTGTTCGCCAGCATAGAGACGGGCATTTTCAATGGCAATTGCCGCCTGGGATGTCAATATTTGTAACATTTTCAATCGCTCCTTTGTAAATGCACCCACCACCAGATTGTTTTCTAAATAAACTACACCAATGGACTTACCCTGATAGAGAATAGGGGCGCACAAAAGCGATTTTGGTCTAGTTTTTTGAATATATAAATCCGCTTGATAAATGGTTTCTTTGGCTGCATTGGTCAAAAGTATTGCTTTCTGAGTCATCACCACATATTGAATGACAGAAATTGGCAGTTCTGAACTGTTTTTTAATAAAGTTGGCTCGTGGAAGATGCGAGAATTTTGCTTGTGAGTATCCAAGACTTCTATGGAAAGTTCCCCATCTTTTTCGAGAATAATAGCTCCTTTTTCAGCTCCCGCATTTTCTAAAATAATATGCAGCAGTTTTGTTAATAATTTTCCTAAGACTATTTCACTAGAAATAGTCTGGGATGCTTTCATTACTGTTCCTACATCTAAAATGTTACCATCGGTAGAGGTACTGGCAGTGGTAGTAACTGTTATGTGATTATCGGATATTTTTTGAAACCAATCAGGATGGGAGTTTTCTAATTGATTAACTTTGGCAGTAGCACCCCATTGCAGATAGCAAAAACGGGCATCATTAAGATAAAATTTGGCGACATTGTACCGATTTTGTGCTAAATAAAAGCGGGTGGCTAGTTCGTTGGCTAGGGCTGCATTTTGGATAAATCCATTTTCCAGGGCTGAGGCGATGGATTGGTCGTAATATTCTGCTGCTGCATAATTATTTCCTGATAGTCGCTCTATTTCTGCGTAGATTAATAAATATTTGTGTTGATAGTTGGCTGGGGAATGTTGCGCCAAATCTCGAAATTCTTCGAGGCTGATGTTGAGTTGTTCTCGGTATAGTTGACGATCGCGATCGCTGGCATTTGTGGCACCTGAAGCCAGAGCGATCGCGTAATGAAAACGAAAAACAGGATTGACAAAATGACCGGCACCACCTTTCAAAAATTCCGCCCCATCCAGGGCATATTCTAAGGCTAGATGGACGTCACCAAACCAGTTAGCAATAGTCAGTTTGTAAAGATAGATTACAAAAATCGTAGTCAGATCGGCAGAGGATTCAGCAAATTTTAACAGCGCTTCATCATCAATAAAAGTTTGAGGTATCTGGGCGGCTTCTAAGGTGCAGGTAAGTTGGGCGATCGCATTTTTGTTCAACAAGTGATAGGCTAACATATTGCGATCGATTTTTGACAACACCGGGATAAATTTATCCGTAATTTCTGTGGTTTTTTGTAGAGATTCATTTCCAAAAAAACAACTCCATACATAATTAATGGAAGCATAGCCAGACCACTGGTAAGCACCTGTTTCTATACCATTATTAAACGCTTTCAGCATCAACAACTTGCCCTCATCTATATATTCAATGTAATGCAAGGTTAAAGCCCCCCACATATGGAAAATACAAGCTCCTAACTCTTTAATATTCCAAGCTTCGTAGAGATTGAGCGAGAGTTTTGCCGCTGCACACCCAGCCTCAATTTCACGATATTTAGTGATTAAAGTAAAGGCATACAAAGTGTAACCAAAGGCGGAAATTCGGCAATTACCATGCTCAATACTCCCTTGCACTAACTTGAGCGCGCAGAGAAATTGAGCGTTGGGATTGGTAAAATAGGCGATGGGGAACAGTTCTTTCAAAATCCGGTGGGCTGCGAGTTTTAGCGGATCGGTGAGTAGGGGTAAATCTGCCAAATCGGCGATCGCCCGATCGCCAATCATCGCCTTCGTTTTGGCTAATTCACTAGCTAAAAAATCCTCATCTGGGTAAGCTTCAAATTCGACACCCAAAGATTGTAATGTTTCCACACCTAACTTGTAAGCAGCCGACAAATCATTTTTCATCCGCAAACAAGTCATTTTTAATTCATCGATCAAGCAATGTGATAATAAACTTTTAGTCCTAGGAATAACTTCATCAAAAATAATTAAAGCTTCATCATTATTCCCATTCAAATATTCTGCTTCACCCCGTGCTATATTTAATTCTAAAGTTAAGGTATAATTATCTTGCCAGCTTGAGGCTGGTAAAGTGTTGCATCCAGTTTCAAAAAAAGTCTTTGCCGCTTCAAAAGCTGAAGCAGATTTAGCCATGTTTCCTGCTTGTAAATTGAGTTGTGCTAATTGATAAAATTCTTCATCGCTAGAAATCAACCCGCGAGCCAAGTTGAAATGATTGACAATATCAAAGATTTTTTCTTGGCGTTCGGCTTCATTAGTGTTCTGCAATAACAAACGTCCTAACTTCAAATGAACTGGTTGTTTCTGCGCATCAGGAATCATCACATAGGCTGCTTGTTGCACTCGATCGTGCAAGAACTTATAGCGCACCTTTGCGACTGTTTTGTCCAATTTTTCCAACTCCTGCCCATCCAATACTTGCGCGACTCGATAGTTATTATCTACAGGTAAAATCAAACCTACTTGCAGTGCTTCCCACAACTCTCGCACTGTTTCAGTTAAAGATTTTTCGCTGGCTATCGACAAGAACTCTAAAGTGAATTCATTGTCTATGCAAGCAGCTAATTGTAAAATTTTTTGAGTAGCAACTGACAATTTTTGAATTTTTTCAACCATCAAATCAACCACATTTTCCGAGATTTTCTGCTGCTGAATTTGTTGAATATTCCACTGCCATTCCTCCTGGGTTGGATTAAATTTTAGGAAGCCATCTTGATGTAATGACTTCAGCAGTTGTTTGACAAAAAAGGGATTTCCTCCGGTTTTTTCTAACAATAAATTGCTCAGAATTTCAGCTTTTTTTAAAGTACAATTCAGGCTTTGAGATACTAATTGGTTTATCTGATAAATTGTCAAGGGTTTTAATTGAATTTCTGTAATCGAAATTCCTGTAGCCCGAAGGGCATCATTTGCTAGCATCAAGGGATGGGTGGGACTGACTTCACGATCTCGATAGGCATTAATCACTAGCAAGTAAGGGTTTCGGGCGATGCAATTTTCTTGATACATCTTGACTGTTGCAGCATCTATCCACTGACAATCATCGAGAAATAAGATTAAAGGATGTTCCGCAGTTGCTATGGCGTGGATAAACTGCTGCATGACTCGATTGAATCGATTTTGAGATTCAATCACACCAAGTTCGGGTACGGGAGGTTGCGGGCCTAAAATTAACTCTAATTCGGGGATAGCATCGATCGCAACTTGAGCATTGACACCCAAAGTGTTCAGTAGTGTTTTTCGCCATTGGGCTAACTGAGTTTGGCTTTCCATTAAAATTTGATTGACCAAACTCCTCATGGCTTGATTGAAAGAGGTGTAGGGAATATTTCGCTTAAACTGGTCGAATTTACCAGAGATAAAATAGCCGTGATTGCGAGTTGAATCCCGCATAATTTCCTGGACTAATACTGATTTCCCAATGCCTGAATATCCCGATACCATCACAATTTCACTACCACCTTTGCTCACTCGATCGAATATTTGCAACAGTTGTTCGACTTGTTTTTCTCGTCCGTATAGTTTTTGAGGTATGGATAACTGGCTTCTAACATCAAATTGGCCGGGGATCAAGTCTGAAACTCTACCATGACTTTTAATTTGATTTTGGCACAGTTCTAAATCTGCTAACAATCCTGTGGCGCTTTGATAGCGGTCTTCAGCATTTTTTGCCATGAGTTTGGCGACAATTTGTGCTATAAATGGGGGGATATTTGGCTTTAATTCTTGAATGGGTGTCGGTTGTTTGGCAATGTGACAGTGTACCATTTCTAAGGGTTCGTTGCTCTGAAATGGTAATTGTTTTGTCAACAGTTCGTAAAAGGTGACACCTAGGGAATAAAAATCGCTGCGGTAGTCTAGCTCTCGATTCATCCGCCCAGTTTGTTCTGGGGACATATAGGCGAGAGTGCCTTCTAGTCGATCGGGATTTTTTAAGTTGGGATATTCTTTGTTTAACCGAGAAGCAATGCTGAAATCAGTAAGTTTTACTTGTTCTGTTTCAGGATTAATGATAATATTAGCAGGTTTAATATCTTTATGAATAATTTTATTTGTATGAATGCAAATTAAAGCTTTTGACAAGGACACCGCAATATTTAGAAACTGGGCGATCGATAATTCGCAATCTTGCCATGGTATGTTTTCTATTGTTTGAGCTTGGGGATTGGAGCGATAACCTAGGCTTGTCATCCATTTTCTCAGCGATCGCCCTCCCATATCTTCTAAAATTAATAATAAGCAATTTTGAAAATTGTCAATACCATAGACTTTGATGATGTGTTCAGAGTCTAGATGTTGAGTAATTTGATACTCGTGCTTGAGTCTAGCGAGCTGGTCTAAGGTGGGACAGTCGGTGTTTAAAACTTTAAGAATCACAAACTGTCCATCGGCTTTCGATACCGCGCGATAGATAACTGTGTGAGCTCCTTGGTGGATGATTTCTTGGAGCTCATAACCAGAAAATCCTGAAGCTGGGAACATGGTTTGTCCTTTCAATTGGGTAGATTGGTTTGTTATTATAGAATGCCAGATATGCCGTCAAGTTCAACTATGGGCACTCGGCTGGTGTGAACATAAGTTGGCCAAAGGTATCTTAGTTCCTCGAAACCCAAAAAAATACTTACGTAGAAACTGGGTATTTTGGCTAGCTACCAGACCAAGCAACCAAGAATCGCAGAATCTGAACATTCTTTACATTGGTTTCCTCGTAGCTTGTCATCAAGGAAACACCTGTTTTTGCCTTTCGGCGCTGGCTGGCCCCTTACTTACGCGATCGCCATAAATTTTAAGTGGGAAATATACATAGTTCCCAAGATAATAGGTCTAGAAATTATAACTCAAAACTTTCTTCACAGCAACAACCAATCGAGGGGAAAAATTTGAGCCTTGGAAAATTTGAAAAATGCCCAAAGTAGCCCCAGGAATAAATGAGGCGTTAGTACCCACAGGAGTTAGGTGCTTTTTGGCTAGGGCTGGTTTTACAAAATCTCCCCAACTGACCCTAGCAATAGCTGTTTTTAAATTCTTATTTAATGATGATTCTATACTGTCAAATTCTGTTTTTCGGCTGCGGTGGCAATTGCCAAATCTCCAATCTTAATTGGATATTTTGAATTATCATAAAATATCCCTCGTCAAAAAACTGTTAACTTTCCTTACAATTTCGAGAGAAGGGTAACACCCAGGTGATAGGATGCCCTAAAAATCCTTTGGATATATCTATGGCAGAAGAACTCACTGGACAACCCCCTATCTTCGGCGGCAGCACCGGCGGCTTGCTGACTAAGGCGCTAGTTGAAGAGAAGTACGCGATCACTTGGACTAGCCCCAAGGAACAGGTGTTTGAAATGCCGACAGGCGGCGCTGCAATCATGCGTCAAGGCGACAACCTGCTGTATCTGCCCCGGAAGGAGCAGTGCATTGCTTTAGGCGGCCAACAACTGCGGGCAAAATTCAAAATCTCCAACTACAAGATTTACCGTGTATTTCCCGACGGTTCTAATGAGTACCTGCATCCCAAGGATGGCGTGTTCCCTGAAAAGGTGAACGAAGGTCGTCCATACAACGGTAAGGTTGACCGCAATATTGGCAGCAATCCTAACCCGATTAAGGTGAAGTTCACGGGTAAAAAGACCTACGAAGTTTAGGTTTTGAGGGAATCGCTGAGCTCGAACGGGTAGTATTTCCAGAAAAGCTCAGCTTGTATTTTCTGGTTTGTAGTAGCACTTGGGCGCGACAGGCTGTTTCTATCTCGCCTAAGCGCAACTACAAACTCCTTGTGCGATCGCAAATTAAATTAATAATTATCCAAAATGACGGTAGAAATCAGGCGAGCAACTCATCAGGATATTGATGCTTGCGCTCGGATTAATTATGAAGCTTTTAAAGGTATTTCCGATCGCCATAAATTCCCAACAGATTTTCCCACACTGGATTTTGCCACCGAAATCACCGATATTTTAATCCACAGCCCATCGTATTTTGACATTGTAGCTGAAAACTCCGGTGAGGTTGTCGGCTGCGGTTTCATGGACGAACGCAACCCGATTCGTGGCATTGGACCTGTTAGTGTCGATCGCACTTTTCAAGGAAAAGGAACAGGAAGGCAAATCATGAAAGCCTTGCTGGAACAGGGAAAAGAGGCTCCTGGTATTCGTTTGGTTCAAGAATCTTTTAACTTGGCATCCTTGTCACTCTACATTTCTCTGGGTTTTGAGGTGAAAGAACCTTTGGTATTGATGGAGGGGATGTTTAGCAGTCTGCCCCAGTATGACTTTGAGGTACGGCCGCTCAGCAGTGAGGATATAGATGAATGTCAGGCTTTGTGTAATAGAGTGTCTGGGTGCGAGCGCACTTGCGAGATTGAATACGCCCTGAATCACCTTTCTCCCTTAGTTACCACCAAACAAGGCCGGATTGTGGCCTATACTTGTGCGGTATCTACTTTCGGTCACAGCGTCGCCGAAACAGCAGCCGATATGCAGGCTTTGCTGTTAGGGGCGGCAGCCTATAGTCCCGGAGAAGTGCTTTGTTTTCACTTGCCGGTGCGCTATGCAGGTTTGTTTCGCTGGTGTTTGCAAGAGGGGCTGCGCGCCCTCAAGCCGCTGGCGGTGATGGCAGTTGGTGAGTACCAGCAACCTGTGGGATGTGTCCTTCCGTCCTATCTTTATTGATTATTTAATTAAAGTTTAGTATAGCAACCGCCAAGACGGTTAAGAATTTCTAAATCGCTGATAATATTGCTATTATTGCATTTTATTTCATCCTTCTTTGTACCCGATCGCCGAGTCGAAGGGCCTTCTTCCATCTTCCATCTTCCTTCTTCCATCTTCCTTCTCCCTATGATATTCCCCGAATTCTCACAATTCTCCGAACTGGCAAAACAAGGCAATTTTGTCCCTGTTTATCAAGAATGGGTGGCTGATTTAGATACGCCAGTTTCTGCGTGGTATCGGGTATGTGCCGGTCAACCTTACAGTTTTTTGCTAGAGTCCGTCGAAGGTGGGGAAAAAATTGGGCGTTATAGTTTTTTAGGGTGCGATCCGTTGTGGATTTTGGAGGCAAAGGGATCGCAAACAACTCAAGTTTACCGCGATGGTTCCCAAAAAGTATTTAGCGGCGATCCGTTTGTGGCTTTAACTGAATGTTTGCAGTCTTATCAACCGGTGAAATTGCCACAGTTACCAGCGGGAATTGGGGGGTTGTTTGGGTTTTGGGGTTATGAATTAATTAAGTGGATTGAACCGCGTGTTCCTGTCTATCCGGCTGGAGAGAAAGATTTGCCCGATGGGTTGTGGATGCAGGTGGATAATTTGTTGATTTTCGATCAGGTGAAACGGAAGATTTGGGCCGTAGCCTATGCAGATTTGCGTGAGGTTGGAGTGGATTTGGTCGAGGCTTATGACCAAGCGTGCGATCGCGTTTCTCAGTTAGTTGATAAACTCAAATCCCCGCTTTCCCAGCAATCTACTCTCATAGAATGGACTCCTCCCAATAACGGGCAAGATGCCAGTTCCCCCACCGGAAATACCGAAACAGAATTGAGTTATACCAGCAATACTACTCCCGAAAAGTATTGTGCCAATGTCTTAAAAGCTAAGGATTATATTAAAGCCGGAGATATTTTTCAGGTAGTGATTTCCCAGCGACTGGAATCTGAATACAGTGGCGATCCTTTTGCACTTTACCGCTCTTTGCGTTTGATTAATCCTTCTCCCTACATGGCTTATTTCAATTTCAAAGATTGGCAGATTATCGGTTCCAGTCCAGAGATTATGGTGAAGGCAGAAAACACGCAAGATGGCAAGAGAATCGCAACTTTGCGCCCGATCGCCGGTACTCGTCGCCGGGGTAAAACTGCTCAAGAAGATGATGCTTTGGCTGCTGAATTATTGCAAGATCCGAAAGAAATTGCGGAACACGTCATGTTAGTTGATTTGGGCAGAAATGACTTGGGTAGAGTTTGCCGCAGCGGTACGGTAAAGGTTGATGAATTAATGGGAATTGAGCGTTATTCTCATGTGATGCACATTGTGAGTAATGTCATCGGAGAATTGGCTGAGGATAAGACTGCTTGGGATTTGTTGAAGGCTGGTTTTCCGGCGGGTACGGTTAGTGGTGCTCCCAAGATTCGGGCGATGGAGATTGTACATGAATTGGAAGGTTGCCGCCGGGGACCCTATTCTGGGGTTTATGGGTATTATGATTTTGAGGGACAGTTGAATAGTGCGATCGCGATTCGGACTATGGTTGTGCGCTCTTTAGGTGCTGATCAACATTCGGTTTCTGTGCAAGCAGGTGCTGGTTTGGTGGCGGATTCTAACCCAGAAATGGAATATGAGGAAACCCTGAATAAAGCTAGGGGGATGTTGCAAGCAATTCGTTGTTTGAAATAGAGCATTGGATATTGGCGAGGCGGAGCCTCTGGATCTGCGTTACCAGGCTTTGCCTGGTAACGAGAAAATACTTAAGAATTAAAGCATAAAGCCCAGAGACATAATTATGAATTTTTACATAGTTGACGTATTTGCCGAGTCAAAATATGCTGGCAACCAGCTAGCAGTCTTTTGCGGTGCGGGAGTTGCACAGCTATCGGAGAGCGAAATGCTGATGATAGCCAGGGAAATTAATTATTCAGAAACTACGTTTGTGCGATCGCCCCAACAACAAAACGGGGGCTACGATGTGCGGATATTCACCCCAAAAAAAGAATTGCCCTTTGCCGGTCATCCCACTTTAGGAACAGCATTCGTTTTGCAGCAACAGATTATCAATCAACCTGTAGAACAAGTTATTTTAAATCTAGCAGTCGCTCAAATTCCCGTTACTTTCAGCTATCACAATGCAGTCCCAGATATTTTATGGATGCGACAAAAAGCGCCTACCTTTGGTCAAGTTTTATCAGCCGCCATACTCGCAAGGGTGCTGAATTTAGAAGTCGATGAAATAGATGAAAAATTCCCAATTCAAGAAGTTTCCACGGGAGTACCATTTATAATAGTACCGCTCAAAAACCTAGCCTCGCTCAAGAAAGCCAAAGTCAACTTAGAGCAATATTCTGAGCTGATTGAGACCACAGAAGCCACAGAAATTTTAATATTTTGTCCAGAGACTTACAATGATATTAATGACTTGAGCGTCCGAGTTTTTGCGCCTTATTTAGGAATTCCCGAAGATCCGGCAACGGGGAGTGCCAATGGCTGTTTAGCTGGATATTTGGTCGAATATGCTTATTATAGGGCAGAAAAGATTAATGTGAGAGTCGAGCAAGGTTATGAGATCGATCGACCTTCACTGCTGTTGTTGCAATCAGCGAAAAATGCAGGAAAAATAGAAGTGTTGGTAGGCGGAAAAGTGGTGATGGTTGCTAAGGGGGAATTTGTGTAGAATCCGCAACTTAAATAATCGTAAATACCTGTAGGGGCGGGTTTTACCAACCAGAATGGTCAAAAACCAACAATCTTGTAAACCCGCCCCGGCCACAAATTCTGTGCATAACTTCTGTTAATATGAGCTAGCTCATATTCATTGATGCGCGTTAGTGGGATAATGAAAGTGTCATCTTTACCAGATACTTTCCGATGCTAGAAACATTTTCTCGGTGTTTAAATTTATCCCCAGAAGCTTCAGAAGCCCTGCTTTCACTTCCATTAACCACTTTGCTAGATTCACCGGAGCTCAGTCAACTGTTGGGAAGTCTCGATACTAATTTACTCAAAGAAAGCTTACCTACTGCTGGGGCAGTTTTAGCCCAACATCTCCCACCTTTTTACGACTGGTTACAAACTGAACTAAGCATTAAAAAAGTCCCTGACAGTCCAGATCATACTACTAAATGGGTAGTCGGTTTTTTGAGAAATCAAGAAAGTTTAACTCGTTTAGTTGAGTTGCACAAATCGATTCCTAGACCGGCATTAGAACGATCGATCCCTCGTTTAGTTGGTATATTTAAGGATGTGACACCCCTTGAACTTAAGCAAGAATGGGAAAAAGCGGTTGCAGCACTTTGTTTGGTACTCGCCGTAGCAGCCCGCGAAAATCAGCCATCGGCGGTATGAAGCGATTTGGCGCGAGTTTAGGTAAAGCGGTTTTTTCGGAAAATTTGTAATTGAGTGCGATCGATCTGAACTACCACTGGTTTTCGTCGGTGTAGGACGATCGCATTATGTCTATTTAGCAAAATTAACTGAGCCAATAATACCATCAATACTCGCCGTTTCCGAAACTTGCCATTAAAAGTGGCCTTGCGGACGATCGCCTCTTCTATCTTATACCACCAGTTTTCGCCCTTCTGGGAAACTATCAAAATTGTTCCCGGTATATAATCGCCTCCATTTGCCCAAAAAGCATACCTTTCGCCTAAAGTAAAGTAATGAAAAACTTTCGTAGCTGTAGAAGTTTTAACTAACTTTTCCGAAACCCCCAAAGCATTAAAAGTGACAGTAGATCGAATATAATCGGGGTATTTTACTACTATTTGTTGAGCCACTTTCCCGCCCAAACTTTCTCCAATAACATCCGCAGAATTTCCCCTAGTAAACTGCTGCTTAATCCAATCAATAGCACCCGCGATTTCCGCGCCTTTTAACTGTCGTTCCACTTGTGATATAAACACATCTGGCGTATCTTCCAAAACGCGCTCGAAAGGATACCATGAACCATAACCCCGAATCACCAAAACCGATGGATTATTAATAGAAACAGGAACTCTAGCTTCCGCATAAAAACCTGTCTCAGGATGTTCAAACACTTTTTCTACTAGATAATCATGTATAATTTCTCCCACGTCGTGTCGCACATAAATTGAAGGATTACTGGGTTTGAAAGTATCATGCAGTTGAGGTTTGGCAAACTTTTCATAGATGGCATCTAGCAAGTGTCTTCCAGTCTTAGAATCTACAAAATCCAATTTTGTTTTTTTCATTATGTGGTATGGCGGATTTTAGCAACAATATTTGATGACTAAAAATAATACACATAAATCCGCCCCAGCAAATTAATTTTTACAAAACTTGCAGGGTAGGGCGGGTTGGAGAGATTTTCTGATCAAATCCGGTAGCATCGGCATTATTCAGATTTCAATAAAAATTTTTACCCTAGGTCAAATCCTGTTAATGATTAGATTTATTGGTTTGGGTTTGCATTGATTTCTGGTGTTTGGTTGTGTTATACCAATTTTTTAGGAGGCTGCATTGAATTCGATCGCCTCTACAGAGGATACCCACGCACCATCCACCGCCCCTACCAGAGCACGGCGCTTTCATTCCGTGTAGGGGCTGTACCCCCTGGCTGTCCCACTCCCTGAAACTTAGCCTGAAACTTATAAATTGAAACTATGACTCAACCTCCTTCTATCCCAACAACTTCTGAAGAAACCGCCTCCGAAATCCCGCCAACCTCTGCTGGTGCTCCACCTGCGCCGAGTTATGTCAAGCTGGCGATGCGGAATATGGTGCGGAAGCGGGCGACTTCTCTGTTTCATTTTGCGTTGACTGCTGCTGGGCTTTTGGGCGTACTGGTGGCTTTGGCTTGTGTCGATCGATATTTCAATTCTTAAATCCGGTTTTCAGTAGTGTGTTGCTAATTTCCCGACGCCAAAACTCGGTTGATTTGGGTGATTGCCTGATTGTAGCTGGAGGGCGATCGCCAGAAACCGGGTTTTTTAATTTCTATTTTGATTTTTGACGATTGGGGAGTTAAGCTAATTGCAGTTTCGGAATCTTGCAATCTTCGACAAATTATTGTATCGTTCCTGCTAAAAGCCAAAAGTTTCTGAACTCGATCGCACAATCTGAGATTTTACTAAAAATTACTGATAAAAATGCTTGACAGGAAACGCCAAAAATGATTATAGAGGTGAATGTGGAAGACTGTTATGGGCTAGCCCAACAGTCTGCTGATAATTCCCAGGAACCTCAGAGTGCAGCTAGCGGGGAGATTGCCGCCGAAACTTGGGAAACTTGGTTTGGTGTTTGGCTGGAAAATCAGCATGAGGATGTGCCTGCTGCCCCTGGCTATGAAGTGAGTCTGCGTCTGACAGGGGATGAGGAAATGCAATCGCTGAATTCTCAGTACCGCCACCAGGATCGATCGACTGATGTACTAGCTTTTGCGGCTTTAGAAGTAGACTGTCCTGGGTCAGATGAAATGTCATCTGAACCTCTATACTTGGGTGATATCGTAATTTCCATCGATACTGCCAACCGACAGGCCCAGCAACAAGGACATCCGCTGAAGACTGAACTAGCTTGGCTTGCAGCCCACGGCTTTCTACATCTTTTGGGATGGGATCACCCTGATGAAGAAAGTTTAATCCAAATGCTCGATCGACAGGAAACTTTGCTACAAGCAATCGATATTGTGATCCAGACACCATTATAGGAATTTGAAATTGGATAGACTAGGCTGGTGATGAGTTGACCAATCAGAGAAACTCAAGCATAACTTTCGGAAATTACATCAATTTTAGAGTAAAGACCTAGGAAAGTTATGGAGACTGTTATCAAGTCAATCTTTCATCTTTCAAACGTACTCGTCTTTATCATATAAAGTTGGTTGTTTATGACACTAGAGCAACAGTCAAAAGTATCAAATATTGCACAGCTTCTAACCATGCCTCCAGACTCTTCCAATCAGACAGTCAATGGGTCAAAAAAAGCATTAAAATACAATCGAGAACTGTCCTGGAAAATAGCATCTAGCTTAGCGATTAGTTTTAGATATGCTTGGGCTGGCTTGAGTTACGCTTTTGAAACTCAGCGTAATTTTCGCATCCACACGGTAATTGGCACTCTGGCGATCGGACTTGGGGTATTCTTACACCTGAAGCCTGTGGAAATATCCGTGATCGGCATTACGATTGGTATAGTCTTGGCAATGGAATTGTTGAATACGGCGATCGAATCCCTGGTAGACTTGACTGTAGGACAATCTTACCACGAACTGGCGAAAATTGCCAAGGACTGCGCTGCTGGGGCGGTACTGGTATCGGCAATGGCGGCGGCGATCGTCGCGGTGGCACTTTTGCTACCTCCTTTTTGGACAGTGATTCAATTAGCCATCGCCAATTAGACCTCAAATTAAAGTTAAGCCGTGATTATAGTCATCGATAACTACGACAGTTTTACATACAACTTGGTACAGTATCTAGGAGAACTAGGTGCTGAATTGCCAGTAGCAAAAGAGGTACAAGTCTACCGCAACGACCAAATTTCTCTAGCAGAAATTCGCAGATTGCAACCGGCAGCAGTTGTGATTTCTCCAGGCCCAGGGCGGCCGGAAGATGCGGGAATTTCTCTAGAATTAATCAAAGAATTGGGGCCGACTATGCCAATTTTGGGCGTGTGTCTGGGACACCAAAGTATCGGTCAAGTATTCGGTGGGAAAATAGTTTCTGCACCGATATTAATGCACGGCAAAACTTCTCAGGTGGAACATCGGGGATTGGGGGTGTTTCGCGGGGTGGAATCGCCACTGACTGCAACTCGTTATCACAGTTTGGTTATAGAAAAACAGAGTTGTCCAGAGGTTTTGGAAATTACAGCTTGGGTAGAAGATGGAACTATTATGGGTGTCCGACATCGGGAATATCCGCATATTGAAGGGGTACAGTTTCACCCGGAAAGCATTTTAACAACTTCGGGAAAACAATTATTACGCAATTTCTTGGAACGACTTTAGTTTAATTAGACATCTCCCAAAAAGATATTCAAGAACAGGTGCATCTCATTTTGGCAAATATATAGCAGTCCTTGCAGGAGTCGTAAAGTTTTTTACCCCACCCCAACCCGGACCTTATGAAGGTCCGGGAGTAAGAAATTCACAAATGATTTAGGATTGCTATATTCCTAGGGGCTATAGCATGACCACAGTAAATCTCTGGCGATTGCTAATAAATTGTCTGACGGAATGCTTCGCCCTTACCAAATTGAGATGCACCCTTCAAGAACAGGCAGGCGGTGTCCTGCCCTTCGACTCCGCTCAGGAACCGCGAAGTCGAAGGGATGCCTGTGCTACAACAATTATGGGAAATGTCTATTTTGAATTTTGAGTGATGTTGGGTTCCCCCGAAACAAATTGAGCGATAAAATCCTAATTTGTGGTATAACCACAAATGACCAACACCCGATCGCAGCACCAAAAGATGAAACGGCGACAATTAATGCGTTACGCACAGACAAGTTTGCTGGCAGCTTTAGCAACTGGTTTGCCATCTGGATGGGAAAGCTATTTGGCTCAAACTGCTGATTCTTTGTCGGTTCAGTGGTTGGGCCACACTTGCTTTTTGTTTACAGGAGGCGGTGCAAGGGTGCTGGTGAATCCTTTTCGTCCCCTGGGCTGTACGGCGGGCTATAGATCTCCTAAAGTCCCTACAGATTTGATTCTGATTAGCAGTCGGTTGCTCGATGAAGGGGCGATAGACGGATTTTCTGGCAATCCGGGCCTTTTGTACGAACCGGGGTCTTATCAGTCAAATGGGCTGCGACTGCAAGGCATTCGCATGGAAAAAGACCGCGAGGGAGGACGGCGATTTGGGGTGAATGTGGCTTGGCTGTGGGAGCAAGCTGGTGTTAAAATTCTACATCTCGGTGGAGTTGCAGCTCCGATCGGCATTGAAGAACAAATCTTGATCGGGCGTCCAGATGTAGTGCTGATTCCCGTCGGTGGTGGCCCGAAAGCCTATACTCCTGCCGAAGCAAAGCAAACTTTGCAACTTCTCAAACCAAAGATGGTGATTCCCACACACTTCAAAACCCAAGCTGCTGATGCTGCTGCGTGCGATTTGGCCACACTAGATGAATTCTTGGCGCTGATGGATGGCACGCCGGTCAGTCGATTGAATAATGATACCATTTCCATTCGATCGAATTCTTTGCCACCGAGCGGTTCGGTGATTGAGGTTTTGAGTTACAAATTTAGCGCTTGAGCCGCTTTTTTGCGAATGTTGCGTTATATTAAGGAAGTTTTGGTGCGATCGACAATCTAAGTAGATTCTACCTCTAGTTCAGCCTTTCCAACCATTGCCTATTGTGCACAACAGGCTAACAAAAGAATTCAAGTCCATTGTTTTATTGTCATAAGGAAATGCAAGCGCAATGAAAAATCAAAATTTACCTAACTTGATGAAAAAACTGACAGGTTTTGCAGGAGTAATCGGCGCTAGCGCCCTCATTGGTTTCCCAGCTTGGGCGCACATCAACGCCAAAACTAATGTTGCTAGTGCAACTTCAACTCAACAAGTGGCTGGAAACGTCAAAACCGCTGCTTCCCCAGCGCCAGGGGCTTCACCATCAACAATGGCTGCTAAGGATATTGTCGCCATTGCATCAGGCGACGCTCAATTCAAAACATTAACCAAGGCTTTAACAGCCGCAGGATTAGTTTCAACTTTACAAGGAAAAGGCCCGTTCACTGTGTTCGCACCGACAGATGCGGCCTTCGCTGCTTTACCAAAAGGCACTTTGGATGATTTGCTCAAACCCGCGAACAAAGCTAAACTGACCAAGATTTTGACTTATCACGTTGTTCCTGGTGCTGTTTTATCTACTGGCCTGAAATCCGGTAATGTTACCAGTGTTGAAAAAACCCCCCTGAAGGTAGTAGTTAGTGGCGGCAAGGTGACAGTAGAGGGTGCTAATGTTGTGAAAGCTGATATCAAAGCTAGCAACGGCGTGATTCACGTAATTGATAAGGTTTTGATCCCGGCTGATGCCAAATAGAAGGAGGAGTGAATTCCTGACTACAAACCACCTCAACGGGTGCGTAATCAGGAGTTAATTTATTTGATGAAAAAACTCAAACAGGATTTTTAAATTTTGAGTTTTTTCACGTATTGTAGATCTTGCCATGCTTGGATCAGATTGCCTTGTAAGAGTGTGGCGACACCATTCAATACTCTAATTTCCGGTAGATTTGGGTTGAGAACGATGGCGGGTTTTAAGGCAGTTTCCGCAGCTTTGGGATGCCAACCATAAAGGTTGACAAAAGCTAGATAAGCATAGGCGTAGGGGTTTTTTGAGTCGATTTGAGTGACTTTTTCTAAAGCTGCGATCGCACCATTGACATTCTGTTGTAATGCCCTAGACAATGCCAACCCATAGGCCAATTCTAGATTATTGGGTTGTTGTTGCAATCGATATTCAAAGGCTTGTTCCGCTTGTATGGTATAATCTTGAGTTGGATCGTACTGATTGATGCGTCCAATCTGCTCAAACACTGGTTCTAAACCGGGCAATCCTTTCGGTAAATTAGCAGCCATTGTCCTCAATTGAGTCACCAAATCCAACTCAACCTTTTCGAGATTATCCTCATTCCCAGGCTTCTGGTTCTTCGGCTTCTGGTTTTGCTTCTGGTTCGCCGGCTCTGGCTCAATCCTAACAGTAACTGTCCCCACATTCATCGGATAAGTTTCTCCGGTGTTCCGATTCAGATAAGTAGCTTCGAGATTGTAACTTCCTGGTGCAATATTAGCAGGAGGAAGCATGGCAGTGCGATCGACAACTCGAAATCCCACAGCAAATTTATCAGCCTCCAGCATCCCCGGATGCAAAGTCCCTTGGGCGATCGCGCGATCGTGTAAAATCTCAGAAGTTTGTCCCGGCTGTTGGATTTCGCTACCTCCGCGATTTTTCCATGTTACCAAGACTAAACCCGACTGCAACTGCCGCCAAGGCCCAGACCAAATATATGTTACTGGAATCGGAACACCGGGAACTGCTCTGGCTGGAACAGTAACTTGCTCTAATTGTACTTGCGATCGCGCTTCATTCAAAGGCTGGATTTCCACAGCCCGCCATCGCTTCCGATAAAGATTCAAATTAGTAAAATCAGGCAAAAACCAAGTTTTGTGCAACTGAAATTTATCGCCTTTTTCGATAGTAGCCACCGCTGCATTTTGAGCAGTCTTAATCCGTTCGCGAATCGAACCTTGGTCTCCCGTTTTAGTGACAAACCAAGAAAGCGATCGTACATCTTGCGGCACTTCTTTTAAACTTGTCCCCACCTGTCGCCCATAAATCTGAAAATTAGCCAAAGCACCATAATAATTCAAATTATGCTGATTAATTTCCGGTGTGGAAGGTAAGACACCTAAAGTCGATTGTAAATAAGGTTCCGTCTGAATAATTTCTGCAATTACCTCCCGGTGCGGCCACTCTTTGCCAAAGTAAGGATAACTCGAATTTCCCGGACTCACCATTTCGACTAAATTATGTCCTAGAGCACCTCCCAGCGGCCACATATGAAACAACATCGCCACTATTGCTAAGCCCATTGTACCCCAGCGAATTTGCCTTCCCCATCTTTGGGGCCACATAGTCAAAAAGTATGCTAAGAAAATTGATAAAACTGGTAAATAGGGCACAACATAGCGACCGTCTTTATTAATATTGACCGAATTAATGAGATAAGCTCCTACCCAAAAAATAGCCAGCCACCGACAGGAATCAAGCTGAAAAATTGACCCCAGATGCCCTCGATGTCGCCAATAATAAAGTAGCAATCCGACTAAGGGAATGAGTAACAGCGGCCAAGAAACCTGTTCGGGTAAGTGTTGACCGTAGTAAATCCAAGCATTGATTGTATTGAGCGGTGGGTCTCCTTCGGCGATCGCCGAATCGAAAGTTGCCCGTTTTCCCCCGGTCAAAATTAACAGCCAATTGGTTTTTGCCCAAGGTCCAAATACTGCCAGTGATAGTAATAAAGCACCGACTAATTGAGCTAATCTTCCCCAAGCTTTTTGTCGGAAAGTAGCGACAGCTAACCAGACAATGGGGGTAAATAGAAATAATACGGTGGTGTGTTTGGCGAGGATGGATAAACCGAGAGAAATGCCAAAGGTGATCGCCCAAAAGTAAGACGATAGAGAAAGAGACCAAACTTGTCCCTGTTTGGGAGAATTCATCCGCCTATTTCCATCAACATCCCTGTCATAGGTGACTTCTTCCCTCAAGGTACTCTGAGCTAAGTCGAAGGACTCTCTGGCTTCTGAAGCCTTCCACATTGTCAGACAAAAGAAAGTCAAAGTAATCGCCGCAGTGACAGGATAGTCGAGTAAAAATTGCAAGCGGAACCGATAGAGCCCCGGTAAAACTACACAAATTGCAGCGGCCCACAAACCGACTTGCCGATTAAATAATTGGACGCTCAGACAGTAAACTGAAACCAGGAGAATGGCACTAAATAATAAAAAAACTAAGGTTGCTTCATCGGGCCGAGTCCCAAATATACGCAAAAACGGCACTGTGGCAATAAAAATTAAGGGTGGAATTTTGGTGGAAAGTAGCCAGAAGTTGGTCCACCATTCTCCCGATAACCATTGGGGATGTTGGAGTACCTGCAAGTAATTCAGGGTGCTGGTGAGGTATTCTGCTTGATCCCAGGCGGGGACAGAGCGATCGAAGGTGAACCAGAGGCGATCGCTAATCGCCCCCACCAGCCAAATTATGCCGAGGACTAGCAGACTGTAGTCTTCATTGCCCCGATGTTGCCGTGCCATTGCGATTTTGGGTATTAAGTTGCAGCTTTTAGCTTACAGGCGGGGGGTTCCCGCGCGATCGAAATTTTTTTTTAGCAAACTACTTGCTAATTCCCGATCTCTCTGTTACGATAGTTAAGCGTAAAAAAACAAGCCGGGATAGCTCAGTTGGTAGAGCAGTGGACTGAAAATCCACGTGTCACGAGTTCAAGTCTCGTTCCTGGCATCTTACTTATTTGCTATATCAGTTGGTAGTTTGAAGTTAACAATCCTACCAGAGTTCCAATTTTCCGATAGACCTTGGTTGGGCGTGCCTTTATAATTACCCAGGGCTGGCTGAACAATCCATCGCTTTCCTAACAACAAGAGCGATCGATATATTCAAACTTGGTTAAATATAATATCAAATCCGGTAGCATCTGAATTATTCAGATCTACTCTCTCCCTCTGTGTCCTCTGTGTTCTCTGCGGTTAAATCACCTGATATCAAATCCGGTAACATCGGAATTATTCATCTCTCTTATCTCCCTCTGTGTTCTCTGCGTTCTAGTAAGGTTAAATCATTCCGATGCAGCCGGAAACGATATGACGATCTAACCGGAAACGATATAACTCAAAAAAAAGAGGGGATTCCCCTCTTTTTTTATAACAGTGACTGGGATTTATTCTACAGTCGCCGGAGGTGTTTCTACCTCTAATGTGGCTTCCGGTGTTACTTCCGTTACTGCTGCGGGTATTTCTTCCGGCAAATCTTCTTCCATTGCTGATGGGATGTCTTCGAGTATTTCATCGGAGAGTTCATCAGAATCGATCGCATCTACAGGAATTTCCATGCTAGCTTTAGCTTGTTTTTGAGCTAGCATTTTTTCACGGAACTTGGCTGCCATTTCTTCAGCTTTTTCGTACACCAATTCACGATTTTTGACCATCGCTCCTGGTTCCGGTTCCAATTGTTTGGTGGAGAGAGAAATCCGACCTCTCTCAGCATCCAAGTCAATAATCATCACTTTCACTTCGTCGTTGACATTAAACACGCTATGAGGCGTATCGATGTGATCGTGCGAAATTTCGGAGATGTGCAACAAGCCGCTGACTCCGCCGATGTCGATAAAAGCACCGTAGGGTTTGATACCACGCACAGTACCGATGACCACTTCTCCAACTTCGAGGCGGTTCATCTTGCGTTCCACTAAGGCGCGACGGTGGCTTAAGACTAAGCGGTTGCGGTCTTCGTCTACCTCTAAGAATTTTAATGGCAATTCTTCAGCAACTAATTCTTCTTTTGGTTTGCGGGTGCTGATGTGAGAACCGGGAATGAAGCCTCGCAACCCTTCTATTCTCACCAGTGCACCACCACGGTTAGTGGCAAAAACTTGCGATCGCACTGTGGCATCTTCTGCTTGCAGTTGTCGAACTCTTTCCCAGGCCCGCATATACTCAATGCGTCGGATAGACAGGGTTAATTGCCCGTCTTCATTTTCATCGGTGAGGATGAAAAATTCTCTGGTTTCGTTTGATTGCAATACCTCTTCTGGGCTTTCCACTCGATTGATCGACATTTCCTGAATCGGAATGTACGCTGCGGTTTTAGCACCGATATCAATCAGAGCGCCCCTCGGTTCTATACTAAAAACTGTACCCGCTACTACATCGCCGGGGCTAAAGTGATAGTCATATTTATCAAGTAGGGCAGCAAAATCCTCGTGAGTAAAGCCGATATCTTTGACAGTGGTTTTGAGATTGACCATGCGAATAATTTCCTAGGATTTCTCTCCTTCATGTTTTTCGTTTGTGCAGGCAGATATTAGAGATTTTGGTAAAAAAGGAGTTAACTTTTTGCAAAATCTTTTACGAAAGTCAGTTTTTGCCAACTTTTGCCCGGTGCAACCGCACACAGGCGTTTGCCATTGCTCTTAATTTCAACTCTGTGTTAAAACGCTTAATTTTAACATTCAGAGTCCAGTAGACAATTATAACTTACCCACATACTGCTTTCAAATTAATTTAGACCAAGACACGGCTGTGCCCAAGGAGTGTCAACTTAAGCCTGAAAGCCTGCCAAGTCCGCCCGTCATCCCGCCCTGGAGACAGGGGTTGAAACCCCTGTCTAATAGCTAAAGTCCTCTCAAAGAGGACTAATGAGTTGAAAATTCTTCTCTTGAGTCCTCTTGGAGAGGACTTGCGCTTTGAGGCTCTTGTTTCAACCCCTGCCGGACTATTGGTTGTACCTTAAGTTGACAGCCCGCCAAGTCCGCCCGTCATCCCGCCCTGGAGACAGGGGTTGAAACCCCTGTCTAATAGCTAAAGTCCTCTCAAAGAGGACTAATGAGTTGAAAATTCTTCTCTTGAGTCCTCTTGAGAGGACTTGCGCTTTGAGACAGGGAATTCATTCCCTGTCGGACTCGCGGGCCCACTAAAGGACTTGGCGGACTGGCAGCTTAAGTTGACACTAATGGGCATTGCCGTGTCCTCAGATAATTTTAGGGTAGGGACACGGCACTGCCGTCTCCTAATTTCGGCTACTAATAATTCCGATGCTACCGGAATTGATATCATCCACTTCCGACAAATCTGGGTCATTTTCGGGGGGAGTTTCTGGACACAAAGCTTCGATGAGGGGACTCTGAAGGTGATTTAGGGTATCTACAAAATCTCGGATGCCTCGAAATTGCCGATATACAGAGGCGAAACGGACATAAGCGACTTCGCTCAGCGGCCGCAGATGTAACAATACTAATTCTCCAATGTCCGAACTGGTGACTTCCCGGAGCGATCGAGCTTGGAGTTGGGCTTCAATTTCTTCTGCCAGAGTTTCTAGTTGCCCGGAAGACAAACCGGTTTTTTCACAGGCCCGAACCAGTCCCCGGACTAATTTTGAGCGATCGAAAGATTCGCGTTTACCATCCCGTTTAATTACTGTAATCGGCACAAATTCGATGCGTTCGTAAGTTGTGAACCGATGCTGGCAATTGAGACACTCGCGCCGCCGCCGAATACTTTGACCCGATTCGGCTGAGCGCGATTCCAGAACGCGACTATTGGTGTGTTGACAGGAGGAACAGCGCATGATTGCTGAGTTTTACAGGCGTTGCCAGAAAATTGCAATTCATCTGACCCTGTACGGATCAGATGAATTGCTGGACTAGAAATATCGATCGGCTTATTTGCCAATCCGAGGGGGTTCCCGGAAGGCGATCGCAAAAAATAGTACACCTAATGCCAAAGCCAGAATCAAAATGTAAGCAACGCTTTCCATGTTTAAAGTTTCCTTCTCTTCCCTTGCAGTTTTATTTTATCTTAATTATCGCTTTCTCAGTTCACGGATATTTCTGAAAACTGAATATCTTGGGCGATTTTCAATGACAGGCAAGATGCCTGTTCCACAAAAATTAATTTTTCTTGTGGGGTGGGCATCCTGCCCGCCCAACCAAGGAATATGTAACAGGTGCAAGATATCAAAAAACCCGGTTTCTTCAAGAAACCAGGTTTTGCAGCACCGGGAACAATTCCCGATGCCCAATAGTTAGAGAAACCTAGATAGATTCTTCTGCTATACAAATACTAGACTTGTCTAGACATTTGCTTCTCGCTTCATCGGGAGCATGGGAGCGGTTATCCCTCGGCGAGCTTTCACGCTTTAGCCAAACGTGATAAATTAATCGCTGCATTCAAATCTTTGTCTATCGAATGACCGCAACTTCCACAGTTGTAAGCTCTTTCTTTCAGCGCTTTTTTGCAAATCGCGCAGGGTTTGAATATGGCACACCAGTAGCTTGTCTACAAGTGTACCATTCTGTCTACTTAATTTCTAGCTAAGGACTTTCTCTTCTGGTGGTGACGTCGCCCAACTTTTGGAACAAGCCCCATTCGACTTGTTCTTCCATGTCAGCTTCAACTCCAGCAAACACGTCGCGGAAGATTGTCCGAGAACCGTGCCAAATGTGGCCGAAGAAGAACAGCAAAGCAAAGCAAGCGTGTCCAAAAGTGAACCAACCACGAGTAGAAGTACGGAAAACCCCGTCAGACTTCAAAGTTTCGCGATCGAATTCAAATACCTCACCCTTTTGGGCGGCGCGAGCAAACTTCTTAACATCCAAAGGACTGCTAAAGGTTTGACCGTTATATTCGCCACCGTAGAAAGTGACAGTAACTCCACTTTGTTCAAAGCTGTATTTAGATTCAGCACGACGGAAGGGAATGTCAGCGCGAACGATGCCATCTTTGTCGGTCAAAATCACAGGGAAAGTTTCAAAGAAATTCGGGAGACGGCGAACCGACAATACCCGACCTTCGCTGTCAGTAAATACTGGATGGCCCAGCCAAGATTTAGCAATACCGTCGCCATTAACCATCGCGCCGGCGCGGAACAAACCACCTTTAGCAGGAGAGTTGCCCACGTAGTCGTAGAAAGCCAATTTTTCCGGAATTTTCTCGTAAGCTTCTTGGAAACTAGCGCCACCGGCTAAACTAGCTTGGGCTCGGCGATCGATTTCTTGTTGGAAGTAGCCGCCATCCCACTGATAGCGAGTCGGGCCAAAAAGTTCGATCGGAGTAGCAGCCGAACCGTACCACATAGTACCAGCCACCACAAAAGCTGCAAAGAACACAGCAGCGATACTGCTAGAAAGCACAGTTTCGATATTCCCCATCCGCAGAGCTTTGTAAAGCCGTTCCGGTGGGCGCACGGTCAAGTGGAACAAACCAGCAATTACGCCGACTACACCCGCTGCAATGTGGTGAGCCACGATGCCACCTGGATTGAACGGATCGAAGCCTTCAGGGCCCCAGGCAGGAGCCACTGGTTGGACGTGACCGGTCAAACCGTAGGGGTCAGAAACCCACATTCCAGGTCCGAAGAGTCCAGACAGGTGAAAAGCACCAAAGCCGAAACAAAGTAAGCCAGAGAGGAACAAGTGAATGCCAAACATTTTTGGCAAATCGAGGGCGGGTTCGCCAGTGCGGGGGTCTCTGAACAGTTCCAAGTCCCAAAATACCCAGTGCCAGACTGCTGCTAAAAACAGCAAGCCAGAGAGGACGATGTGGGCAGCGGCGACGCCTTCAAAGGACCAGTAGCCCGGATCGACGTTACCTTCGCCGGTAATGCTCCAACCACCCCAAGAACCTGTGACTCCTAAACGAGTCATAAAGGGTAGCACGAACATCCCTTGACGCCACATGGGGTTGAGAACTGGGTCTGTGGGATCGAAAACTGCTAATTCGTAAAGGGCCATTGAGCCGGCCCAGCCTGCCACGAGGGCAGTGTGCATTAAGTGTACAGAAATCAATCGGCCTGGGTCATTTAAGACGACTGTGTGTACGCGATACCAGGGTAATCCCATTGACTGCGTTGCTCCAAGGTGTAAGTGATGATGTCTATTTTGAATCAAAAATCAGATTTTAATTCCTGAGCAGTTACCTGCGGGTTTTAAATCCTGGTTTTTGCCTTCTGCTTTCTGCCTTCGAGGATGGAGGCGTAAAAATGAAAGTTATTTAACGAAGTGTATCGAGTCTTAGAACCGATTGCAATATGTAGGCATCACATTAGTTGGGGGTTGCCGATTTGACAGTGGGCAGAAATACTCCCAAGGCGATCGATTACTTGCTCGGCATCGATGAGTCTGGTCAGCACGACACTGCCGATATTTTTGGCGGGATCGCTATTGTCTGGGGGGACTGTCGGTTTAACCTCTACCATGAGTACGGCATCTTCTACGCGGTAGAGCCACATTTTTTCCTTTTGGTCCCAGAGGCAAACGTTAAGTTGTGTAATGTCTGGTTGGCGTCTCCAGCCGGCATCTGTCCACAAACCACCTACTCCCCAGACGCGCCCGATCGTCCAACCGTCGGATAAGAAGAAATATTTCACTTGTGTACGCTTGAGATTTTGTTGTCTAACATAGCGCAAAATTGCCACAGTCTCATTACCCCGCCTCCCAATCTTCTATCTGTTATGAAAGAACTCCGGTTTCAGGCGGCTGACGGAGTTTGGCGGGTCGCTTTTGCATTTGACCCCAGCCGCTCTGCGATTCTGTTGGTAGCTGGGGACAAATCTGGTAGTAGTGAGAAGCGATTTTACAAGCAACTAATTAAGATAGCAGATAGTAGATTTGCCGGTCATTTAAATAAGTTAATGGAGCCAGAAACAGATGACAATTAGCCTGAAGACTGTTATGGAGAATTTACCTCCCGAACAACGAGCAATAGTCGAAAAGCGATCGATTGAATTAATGGCGGAAGAAATGACATTACAAGACTTACGGAAAGCCAGGAAATTTACTCAGATACGCATGGCAGAATTATTAAATATGCGTCAAGAAAATGTCTCTAGACTCGAACGCCGTGCGGATTTGTTGGTATCTACTTTGCAAAGTTATATCGCGGCAATGGGTGGGGAGTTGTCATTTGTCGTAGAATTCAAAGATCGACCACCGATAAAAATTAGTGGATTAACATCGATGTTTGAAGAAAGCAGCTACACTAATGGAGAGGAAGAATTTTAATTGACGAACACCTGTTGTGTGAGTGAGATTGATCGCACTTATTAATCTGTTTTTTGGTCAATTTCCTCTGGTTCCGATAGACTTAATTCATTCGATGATGGTGTATTAAAACCTAACAAAGTACCTCCAATTAGACTTGTATATGGGGGTAGTGTATCAACCAAATTCAATCCGAAAAAACTAAATAACAATTGAGTGATTTGTAAACCCAACGAGTAAAGTATTACTCGGATTAGTTTTCTAACTACGCCTGGTAATTCTTCCTGAATCATTTTAATCAGTTGATTGATTAATGGGTTTAGACCCTTTAAAATTGATAGAAACAGTGGTGCAATAGAGATAATAATACCTCCTACACTCCCCAAAATACCTGTATATAATTCTGTATACAGTAAACCCTGTCCATGTAAAATTAAAGGCTCCTGTAAACTACTTAAACTTAAGCAGAAAGTTTTCAATACTACAAGGTAAACTATTATTGATATTTTAATAAAAATAGTGGTTTTTTTTGATGCTCTTATTTCTTCCAAATTAGCAAAATATAGATAGAATATTCCGATGCAATCGCTGCAAAAAGATAACCAGTAAAAATTTGTCACTGTTGTATTTGCTGATGTAATAATTTCAGCTAAACTAATGACGGTTCCACCAAACCAACCGATCAGGAATCCATTAAATGAGTTTATGAGTAAAATTTTCAGGCTATTCATATTTTCACCTTATTCTGTATTTGACAAAAGTGGTTATTCTACTATATACTAACATTAAATGAACAGGTGCCCCGAACTGCACGGGGAGGTATAGCGCGGTTGAGATGCCGTGCGCCTGTCAGAGACAAGGTGCCCCGAACTGCACGGGGAGGTATGGCGCGGTTGAGATACCGTGCGCCTGTCTAAAATTTTATTCAATATTATATAGCGCTTTTCAAGCAAGTGACGTAAGCCCCTAGAAATCAGCAATTAGCAATTAGCAATTAGCCATTAGCAATTAGCCATGACCACAAAAACTCCTCCACAATTCCAAGACAGTTTCGACATCATCGTAGTTGGTGCCGGACACTCCGGCTGCGAAGCCGCCCTCGCCACTTCTCGCCTCGGTTGTCGCACTCTTCTCCTCACCCTCAATCTTGATAAAATAGCTTGGCAACCCTGCAATCCCGCTGTCGGTGGCCCGGCAAAAACTCAACTGACTAATGAAGTGGATGCGTTAGGCGGTGAAATTGGCAAAATGGCCGATCGCACTTATTTACAAAAACGCATCCTCAACTCTTCACGAGGCCCCGCTGTGTGGGCGCTGAGAGCACAAACAGACAAGCGGGAATACGCCGCTGTGATGAACAATATTGTTGAAAATCAAGAGAATTTGACCATCCGGGAAGCGATGGTGACAGACTTAGTTTTGGGCAAAAACGAAGAAGTGATCGGAGTTGAAACATACTTCGGTGTCGCCTTTGAATGCAAAGCCGTGATTCTGACAACAGGCACTTTTTTAGGCGGCACAATTTGGGTGGGCAATAAGTCGATGCCAGCCGGACGCGCCGGAGAATTTGCCGCTGTTGGTTTGACGGAAACTCTCAACCGTTTGGGCTTTGAAACTGGTAGGTTGAAGACTGGAACTCCGGCAAGAGTTGACAAACGTACTCTCGATTATACTAACCTGGAACCCCAGCCGGGAGATGCAGATGTTCGCTGGTTTAGTTTCGATCCAGAAGTTTGGGTGGAACGGGAACAAATGCCTTGTTATCTAACTCGAACTACGCCGGAAACTCACCAGTTAATTAGAGACAATTTGCACCTTTCTCCAGTCTACGGCGGTTGGGTTGATGCGAAGGGGCCGCGCTATTGTCCGAGTATTGAAGATAAGATTGTGCGGTTTGCGGATAAGGAAAGTCACCAGATTTTTATTGAACCGGAAGGTAGGGATATTCCTGAACTTTATATCCAAGGTTTTTCGACTGGTTTACCGGAAAGTTTGCAGTTGCAAATGCTGCGGACTCTCCCCGGCTTGGAAAAGTGCGAGATGATGCGTCCAGCTTATGCTGTGGAGTATGATTATTTGCCGGCTACTCAGTGTTTTCCCACGCTGATGACTAAGAAGATTGAAGGGCTATTTTGCGCGGGTCAGGTGAACGGTACGACTGGCTATGAGGAGGCGGCTGCACAGGGGATTGTCGCGGGGATTAATGCAGCTAGATTCGCGAAGAATCAGGAGATGATTGTGTTTCCGCGCGAGCAAAGTTATCTGGGGACTTTGATTGATGATTTGTGTACGAAGGATTTGCGGGAACCTTACCGGATGTTGACTTCGCGATCGGAATATCGGTTATTATTGCGATCGGACAATGCTGACCAACGCTTGACTCCGCTCGGACGGGAAATTGGCTTGATTGGCGATCGGCGTTGGGAGTTATTTGAGCAGAAACAAGCTAATATTGTAGCGGAGAAGAAACGCTTGTATTCGACGCGGGTGAAGGAGCATGAGGAATTGGGCAAGCAAATTTTAGCTGAAAGCCAACAATCGATTAAAGGTTCGATTACTCTAGCTGATTTGTTGCGTCGTCCTGGTTTTCATTATGTGGATTTGGAACGGTACAATTTAGGCGATTCTAGTCTGAAGTTGGCTGAGAAAGAAGGTGCAGAAATTGACATCAAATATTCTGGCTATCTGCAAAAACAGCAAAATCAAATTGATGAAATTGTGAGACACGAACGCCGACAATTGCCTGCGGATTTGGATTATATGGCAATTGGAACTCTCTCGAAGGAGTCGCGGGAAAAGTTGACCAGAATCCGGCCATTAACTATTGGACAAGCCGCGAGAATTGGTGGGGTGAATCCGGCTGATGTTAATGCTTTGTTGATTTTTCTGGAAGTGCGAAATCGCCAGCAGCCCGCTGGTGTGGGAAAATGAATAAATAGAACCGCAAAATTGATCTGCTTTTCCTTGATTTTTGGCTCAATTGTATGGGATATCCGTAGGGACAGGTAATACCCATTGGTGTCAACTTAAGCCTGAAAGCCCGCCAAGTTCGTCTGTGGGCTCAGGAATCCGCCAGGGGTTGAAACCCCTGTCTAATAGCTAAAGTCCTCTAAAAGAGGACTAATGAGTTGAAAATTCTTCTCTTCAGTCCTCTAAATTCAGAAAGCAACAAAAATAGACTTTTGAGAGCAGTTGAGAATGTTAAAGAGGGTCAAAGTTTAGTTGAAGTTAACTTGTAGAACTTGACAAGACACAAAATATTTGGTAATGTATGTTGTAGTAAATCACAAAATAGAACCAAAAAAATTCTGATACAACTGATAATAGCGTTCATCTAGCAAGAAATATACGACGGTATGTAACTATGGATATTGAAAAACTTAAAATAGAAGTTGAAGAACAGAGAAATTTATTGAATACCGACAGACTGGATGTGTCTTTTGGTGAGCTAATCAGTATGTATGAACGCAAGGAAATTGTGATTAAACCTGCGTTTCAAAGATATTTTCGTTGGGAGCAAGAACAGAAAACTCGATTTATTGAGTCTATACTTTTAGGCATTCCCATTCCTCCTATATTTGTAGCTGAGGATGGGGATGGAGTATGGGAGTTAGTTGATGGGCTTCAAAGAGTTTCGACTGTACTTTCTTTCTTTGGGATTTTGAGAATTGAAGATGACGGGATTAAAAGTGAAAAGAACAACTGGGTTTTAACGGAAGGCGAAAGAGTTCATGAGCTAGAAGGATTCACTTATGAAACCATACCCAATCAGTTTCGACTCAACATAAAAAGAGCCACTTGTCGAGTTGAAATTCTCAGATGGAATAGTAACTATGATATGAGATTTGAACTATTCAATAGATTGAATACAGGGGGTTCTCCTTTGACTCCGCAGGAGATTCGGAATTGTATTTACAGAGATATATCCAGCAAGTTCAATGATTTTCTAAAAGAGATTGCTCGTAATGAAGATTTTTGTACATTGATCGATTTGAGCTATGAGCAATACGAGCAGTTATATAATGAAGAGTTGGCGTTGAGATTTATTTCTCTTTACCAAAACCTGAATAATGTCAAAACCAGTATTTCACAACACATGACTGCTTTTATGAAGTCTGCGTTAGAGAACGAAAATTTTGATTATGCTGGTTATAAACAGATTTTTTCGCAAGTATTTGCTTTACTCGAGCCTTTAGGAAAAGAAATCTTTCGCCAATCTGACAAACAATTTGCAACGGCTCTTTATGATGTCATTACTATTGGTGTGGGAGAAAACTATGAATATTACCAATCTCAACCAGCACAATTTATTCGGGATAAAATTAACAATGAAGTGCGTACTGATACCAGTTTAAGGAAATTCTCAAGAAAAGGGGGGAACAATCAAAAAACTAGAATTATTAATCGGCTACGAGAAGCCCAGCGAATATTTGGAATATCGAAAAATAATGGCAACTGATCCGACTCTTTTAGAACAAGAAATTATGTCAGACATAGTTGAAAGAAGAGAGTTAATGTCTCGGATTAAATTACTAAGTCCACGATATGGTTTTTCACAAAAAGATGAAGCACTTTTCCTTAACTATTCAATACCGATAGTTTATTCTATTTGGGAGGGGTTTATTCAAGCTTCTTTTCAAATATATATTCGAGAGTTAAATAAATTAAATCTTAAAATTAGTGATATTTGCTATCCCATTCTTATCTATCATATTGAATCGGAATTTCCGCAATTTAAACAATATCCAAAAAAAGATAAGCCGAATAATAAGGTAATTTTTTTTGACAAATTCGGGCAGTTTTATCAATGTAACGCCTTGACAATTAGCCCGAAAGTGAATACAGAAAGTAATGTTGGTTTTAATGTCTTAAATAGAATATTAACAGACTTTAACCTTGAAACCATACTCACACATCCCGAACCCAATTACTCATTGCAAGATGATCTCGATAAGTTCCTGCTGAAAATCAGAAACAATGTCGCTCATGGACAAAACTCCATTGTTGTACACAGAGAAGATTTAGACAGAGCAATTAAACTGGTTAATAGACTTATGGATTTAGTATTTGAGAGAATTAAAACTGGATTTATAAACAAGTCTTATCTTCGATAGTGAATATCTTATTAGGAGTCTATAATAGTGAATACTCAGTTTAACACACCGACAAAAATAACAATTGTAGTGCTTTCTTTCGCTTTACTAACATCAGCAGGATTGAATTTCTTTCTTTACCAACAAGGGCAAAAGTATTACCTGCTATTAAATGCTACGGGACTTGACCCACTAGGCCTCAACTACTATCCAAGTTCAGCAAAAAAGATAGAACAGCCTGTCATTGTTTTTTATGGTGATTCACGGGCTGAGAGTTGGCCACCACCTAACCAAATCAAGAACATAACTATCATCAATCGCGGCATAGGTGGTCAAACTACGGCGCAGGTGCTTGGACGTTTTCAGGAGCACGTAGCCTCGCTGAAGCCTAAGATAATTGTGATTCAAGTTGGTGTCAACGACCTCAAGGCAATTCCTCTGTTTCCAGAACAAAAAGAGGCGATTATCGGAAATTGCAAGACAAATATCGGGCAAATAGTGAAAAAATCTCTTGACACGGGAGCTAAGGTTGTGGTAACAACTATCTTTCCGTTAGGAACGTTGCCGATCGAGCGAAGGCCGTTTTGGTCGGATGATGTGCCGATCGCAATTAATGACGTAAATGATTATATCAAAACACTGGCGCGCGATCGGGTAATTGTGTTTGATAGTAGTCAGGTATTGGCGAATTCCCAGGGGATTGTTGACTCAAAATACAGTCGAGACTTTCTGCATATTAACTCAGAAGGTTATGCGGCACTCAACAAGGCAATTGCTGGTATTTTGGTACAGTAGGATAATGCTGTCGCTCTGAAAAACATATCTAGTAGAAGTTCAACGACTCAAGGTGAAATTTGAATGTTAAAATATAGTATAAACCCTTACCGTGCTTGAGTTTCATTTATGGCTGAAAAATTAACAGTTAAAAACTTTGCTGGTATCACAGATTTGGAGATTGAGATCAAGCGCATCAATATACTGATTGGCCCCCAAGCCAGTGGTAAAAGTGTTTGCGCTAAACTACTTTTCTATTTTAAGAACTTCGTATGGGAAATTTTAGCTGCTGTAGAGAATGAGCAGACAAAACGTAGTCTCAATTCAAACTATTCCAAGAAATTTGAGGAATATTTTCCTCCTGACTCTTGGGGAAAACAAGATTTTTTCATACGGTATGAGGTGGCAAATATTTTTATAGAGGTTAGTCGAAAACAGGACACAAGAGCCAAGATTTCCTTCCGCTATTCAGACTTGTTAAAGCAAGAATTTACAGACTTGAGCAATTTATTAAAAAAAGCAAGAGAGCAAAATTATCAACAAAATGCTGAGTATGATAATTTGGATACATTATATTCAACGAGATTCTTTTTAAGAAAGCGATTAATAGATTTTTTAGATACATCCATCTGTCGAGAGGCAGCTTTCAATCAGTTGTTTATTCCTGCTGGTCGTTCTTTTTTCTCTATTCTTCAGAGCAACATTTTTTCTTTTTTGTCAAGCGATAACGTGCTAGATCCATTTATGAGGGAATTTGGTTCAACCTATGAAAGATTCAAACATGGGGGATTCTCTAAAGATAGACTTGCAAATCAAGAAATACAAGATGAAATAGACAGTCTAATAGAGAATTCTCTATGTGGAAAGCACATACAGGAAAAAGGGAAAGATGTTCTAGAAGTTGCAGATGGAAGACGGATTAGTATCGCAAACTCATCTTCTGGTCAACAGGAAATATTACCTCTGACAATTATGTTAGCTACACTACCTTTTTTATATACTGGCAGACAGACAGTGTATATTGAGGAGCCAGAAGCACATTTATTTCCCAGCGCACAGCGTAATATTGTCGAGCTGATTGCTACTGTATTTAATTGTCGGAAGGAGCAACTTCAATTCTTCATAACTACCCATAGTCCCTATGTCCTAACAGCATTTAATAATTTACTCCAGGCTGGTCTCCTTTATCAGGAATCCAGCGGAGATGTGCAGCATCAATTAGAAAAAATTGTGTCTAGATACAAATCACTAGATGTTTCCGATCTCTCAGCCTATGTTTTAATGGATGGAAAATGTAGTAGTATTGTTTGTCCTGAGACTGGGTTGATAGATGCAAAAGTGATTGATTCTGTTTCTGATGACCTAGCTATTGAATTCGAGCAACTTCTGAACTTAGTTTGAATCCTATATGAAAAGTCTTCCAGAGTGTGAGGAATATAGATGTGACACAAAAATTGTATTGCAGGAGAACAAAAGTAAAATAACTTTCCTCAACCCGAATCAAGACAAAATATTAACAATTAAGGTGGATGGATGCGTTATCAGTGATAACGAGACTTTGCGTTGTGACTACGCCCTTATGCCTTCTGATGAAGTAGAAATATATGTGGAGTTGAAGGGAAGTGATATTGTCCATGCAGTTGCACAACTCGAATCAACTATCCGATTACTTTCGGAAAATCCCCAAAAAATCAAGAAGCTATGTTTTGTCGTGTCTACCCGTGTGCCTAGACAAACGACAAGTATACAACAACTACAAAGTCAGTTTAAAAAAAAGTTTAATGCTAGTTTCCGAGTCAAGAATATTCAAGATGAGTATGATTTAAGTACCAAGGTAGGAGGTAATTGAGCATCAATCCAAATATTCATGCTGTCAACCGAGTAAAATCAGTGCGTCATGCAGCAAACAGCAAGCAGGCTTGGATGTCTTCAGGTTCCAAATCGGGGAAGTCTTCCAAAATTTCAGTGACAATGACATTTTCTGCCAACATTTCTAAAATATCGCTGACTCGAATTCTCATGCCTCGAATGCAAGGGCGACCACCGCACTGACCGGGTGTTTGGGTAATACGAGTTAACAAGTTATTCATTTTGCCTCCAACTGTTTGATGACAGGTAAGATTCTGTTATTATACAAAAGCTGGTTGCGATCGCCTGCGCGTGAAATCGACAAGGGCGATCGGAGCGAGGTTATCTGCGATCGGCAATAACCCACTTAAACAAGATTCGAGGACACTATGATATTCCCTGGTTGGGCTGTTGCTAGAGCTATCCCAGAGGAGACTCTAATATGGTTGGCGGCTGGAAAATACCAGCTTTATGGTGGTGTGGTTCGTTGAGCGGCAGGAACTCCGAATGCAGGGCAAATTATTGGGCATCTAATTCCAGCACTGTTCAATTAAAGGAATCAGTTTGAGTAGCACCCAACTTTCGGGCGATCGCCAAACCCGATCTTTCTGTTCGAGCCAACAGAAAGCTGGGAAGTGTGTCTGTCTCTCCTTCACTAACAAAACAGGAACGATGAGCTGTACCACATGAATCTGCTTGCTATTGAGTTAGTTTGGATAATAGGGTACAATCTGTGTATCAGTGTACTGAGTAAATGGGACAGTTAATGTGATAGTCGGAGCAGACACCGGAAAACTACCGTCTTACGATCTGCCACCGGTGATGGAAGTGGCTTGTAGTGTGATGTTTCCATACCTTGAGGGATTACTTTCTCCTCATATCGGTCTACTGTGGCAAACATTTCAGCCGGAATATCCATTTTGTGATGATGTTATTCCGATCGCACCCAGAGTCGAGATTTTTGACGATCGGAACGTTGAGCCACAATTGGAACTCACCAACATTCTGCCGTTACCTAGAGTTTGGTTTATCAGCGAAGATGAGACGAGAATTATTCAGATTCAGCGAGATAGATTTATTCATAATTGGAGAAAGGTTAGCGTAGAAAGCGAATATCCGAGGTATGACAATCTGATTAGTAATTTTCAAGCTCATCTGGCTAGGTTTGATGACTTCTTAGCGGAGGCTGAACTAGGAAAGATTCAACCACTCCAATATGAGCTAACTTATGTTAATCAAATTCCACAAGGACAGGCTTGGTTGACACTTCAAGATATTGGTAAAATTTTTCCCGATCTTAGCTGGAAAGCAAATTCTCCCAGGTTTCTCGCTAATCCTCAAAGTATTAGCTGGTCTACAGTTTTCGATTTACCTGATGAGCTAGGTAGATTGCACGCGTCAGTCAAGCCAATCATTCTCAATCAAAAGTCCACTCTTTTGTTCGAGCTTACTGTACGAGGTATTGGAAATTACACTTCGCGCGAGAGATTACAAAATTGGTTTGACATAGCACATGAGTGGATCGTATGTGCATTTGCTGATTTGACCGATCGGGAGATTCAAACAAAAATTTGGCAGCGGAGGGGATAAAATTATGACTACCACTCTGTCACAAACTGAAGCACTTTACCAGGAACAAGAAGATTTTGCAATTGTTGCAACAACTTTCAAAAAACGAGAGGGACAAAAATTTCCCAGTAGTCGTCCTATTGCTCCGGTACGTTCGGTACGTTCGGTAGCACAAACCTCAGCTAAAGATATCAATACTGATGCTAAGAGCTATTATATTTCTCCACGTCTTACAGGTGGTGCAAGCGTATTTTTGATGCCTCAACCATACGAAGTTAGAACCATTGATGAGCAATCAGAAAAATTGAGTTCTGATGATATAGCTGTACATGAGTTGGCTAGATATATTGTTGGACAAAATGTTGGTTTTTTTCAGATATTAGCAAGGGCGAGGCGTGGAAAATTTTTAACCCCTTCCACAAATCCCCCGTCAAAATCAGTTCCACGCTCGCAACCTAAATTTCAAAAGCTTGAAGCAGATGCTGGTTTGGAAGCAGATGAAGAAGAACCATTTTGGAGAGGCGTATTTGTTGTACCTCATCAGCATAAAGTTTTGTTTCGCAAAGAAATTGAGGTCAAAACCAATAAGCTTTCAAGTGGGAAACCTAATATTATAATAGATAGCTACCGACTCGAAGATGATGGCGAATAAGCTTTGGTATGAGGCGGTAGACGCAAGTGTTGAATTAACACAGGGAGACATTATTCTCAATTGTCCTGTGGTTCGTTGGGCTTCTAAACATATTGAGCCAGGAATTAACCCAGAAATTGAAATACTCAAGTCTTTAGTTGAGGCAGATGAGATTGATGCTGTGGTAATGACCCAAGGATGTGATTTAGAAAATAGGAAAGTAGAAAATGTAATCATCTGTCCCCATTTCTCACTAAGTCAGTATAGGGAGGACTGGGAGCAGGTGATGAGAGATGCGGATCAAAATCCAACTCCCAAAGCATGGGGGAGATATTGCGACGATATCAAGAATGGATACATCTGGAATCTGGCAATGCTTAATGAGGGAGAAATTGGGGAACTGAGATTAACTCACCGCATCGTTGATTTTCATGATGTATACACTTTACCGCGTACTTTTATTGAATCTCTATTACAAAGCAGAGAGCAATCTAGGCTTCGTTTACTTCCTCCCTACCGTGAGCATTTATCTCAAGCTTTTGCTAGATTCTTCATGCGAGTCGGTCTTCCTACGGGAATAACAAAGATTTGGTAATATCTAAATCTCAAATCACTGGATATCTTAAGCAGTTCCTACTAAAAAATATGTGCTAACACAATACGCAAATCCCCCACTTCTTAAAGAAGTCGGGGATTTAAAGTCCTTTATCATCCATTTCCCGCGGGTATCCGCACAGTAAAGATAGACCCTTTCCCCTCCTCACTTTCCACCGAAATCTCGCCACCCATCATCTGACAGTAATACCGGCTAATTGTCAGCCCCAATCCAGTGCCGCCATACTCTCGCGTCGTCGAAGAGTCAGCTTGCACAAAAGCTTCAAACAACTTGTGCTGTTGTGCTTGGGACATTCCAATTCCCGTATCCTTAACCGATAAACAAATCCAATCCGACTCGATCGCCCCAGCATCAGTTTTACCAGTCGCGATCGCATTGTCAACACCCGATCGCCCTAAATTCAATTTGCCACTTCCTGCAATCCGGCTGACACTCACTTTCACCCTACCGTTTTTGGTAAACTTAGCAGCATTACTCAGCAAGTGCATCAAAACCTGTCGCAATTTCCCCAAATCTGTGTGCATTGTACCCGCAGTTCGATCGCACTCAACCTCCAAAACATTACCATTTTTCCCTACCAAAGGTTGCGCGGTACTCGCCACTTTCTCCACCAGCGATGCGATGTCAAACTCCTCAATTTCCAGTTTCATTCCCCCCGTTTCAATTTTGGACAAATCGAGGATATCGTTAACCAAAGATAGCAGGTGCGCCCCCGCTTTCTCAATCTTGTCTAAGTCTGGTACAAACTCCTTGTACCCACCATCCCGCGCCTCTTCTAAAAGTAGTTGACTGTAGCCGATAATCGCGTGTAAAGGTGTCCGCAATTCGTGGGTCATATTTGCTAAAAACTGGCTTTTAGCAGTGTTAGCGGCGACAGCAACTTCCTTAGCTTGTTCCAATTCTTTTGTATGTCCCGAAACCCGCTCGATTAGGTGATTGAGAGACACAGCCAGAGAGCCGATTTCGCCTTGAGAAGTAACAGGGACTCGCAAGTCAAAATTCGACTCGGCAGCTACTTGTTCGGCCACCTGGGTGACGCTGATGACAGGTTTGGCGATCGCCCTACTGGTGCGCTTCGCCACAATTCCCGCCACCGCTACCGACAGCAACATACTAATGATAATTATGCCCTTTTCGATGCCTTGGGCATTCTCCATCACTACACCGCCTTGTCTTTCTTGCTGCTGGGCTATGTCGAGAATTTTGCTCAATTCCTGAAAATGGCTATCGAGTTGCTGTGCACCATATCCACTTTCAATTGCCAAGATTTTTCGGGCTGATTCTATCTGTTGTGGTGATAATTGCGACCGCTCAATTTGCTGCAAGGTAGACTGGAGAGTAGTGGCGTAGGAGTCTAAATCTGCTGTGCAATCTTGCAATAAAGCCTTGAGAATCCGAGGTTCTGCTGCCAACCAAGCTGGTTTACTATCGGCAAATGTTTCTATTTGCGATCGCAGGTTTTTCGCCTTAGTAATACTCGCAATTAACTGTTCTTTTTGCCACTTCAATTTAGCGGAATTGTCTACAAAAGAATCTAGCTGCGACCCCTGCAAATGTGCAGCCAGGGTTGCATCTTTAAAATTGCCTAGCAATTGGGCTTGTTGGTGAGCATCATTGAGTTGTTTGACTCCTTGTCCTTGGTGGTAGTCGGCGATTACCAATCCACTCATTGAACCTAAAAAACCGATGCCGATTGCCAACAAATATCCCCTACCAATTTTTTGATGGATGCCCCAACTACCGATTTGATTTTGCCAAGATTCGATGATTTTACCAAATGAATTTATGACAATTTTATCCCGGAATGATTTTTGGCTATTTATTTCCCCAGCCCAGGGTTTTTGAGGAATATGCCCAGACTTCAGTTCAGAAAAATTGCGATTTTTGTCATCGCTTACAACAGACTTATAAACAGGTGTTTCCTGCGGGTTTAAGGTTGGTAATCCTCTTGCTGATTCGTCCTGATTAGTCAAACAATCAACCGATTCATTGGTGCTATCACCTGCTTGTTTGGGTAAGTTAAGTTTGGAAATATGCAACCGCTGTATTCTGCTAGTATCTATCACTTTTTTTCACTCTCCACAACGGACATTTCTTTCTATTTCCTAAGACATACAGCCTCCAAACAATCTGATATTTTTGTTTGATAAAAACCGCAAATTGAATTCAGTGGATGTCTCAGAAATAATTAGATGTTTGATGACTCCTCACCAATTATTTTTCAACTCCTAAAAGTCTTCTTCAGGTAAAAAGAGATAAAGATTGATGCAGACAGTGTGTTTTATTCCCATAACACATTACAAGCACAGACTTCGGCATTTTTTATTTTTGTTCAAAGAGTGACAGGCAAATTGGGAATTTTAGATAACCTCCAAAGGATTATTTGCAGTTACTGGCACATACTTTTAATCCTTGTCATAAACCCCAAGTGAAAAAGTTGCCCAGTCCACTGATGAACCCGAAAGGGTCTAAAATTTGCAAGTTTTTGCTTTGAGGCGTGGGGAGAATCCCAAATCCCAAGCCGAAAATTTTTTGACTCAAAGCTGATTTTGTCTTTTCGACAATGCACCCGATCCCTCAGCTTTGGAATTTGACTACCAATCCGATCGCGATGGTTGAAACTTCCGGTTTCAGCAGCCGACGAGTTGGTATTACCTGATATCACAAATATAGCAGGCGATCGACTTGACAGGCAACCATAGCGCCCTCCGTAAAGCTGGTAAAATTAAAATTATAATGTATCAGTGAAAATACTGATTATTTTTCAAGCATTTAGCTAAAGCATCGTGATTATCGCGCAAAGCTTCATAAAAAAACAAAACTTCTCCGTGAATACCGCAAGAACGGTGGTAAGCAATCACCTCTAACAACAGTTCGGGAGTTATGCAATAAGAACTACCTCGATTCGCCAACAGAATACCGGGCGAGACGTACTGTAATTGCTCTGTGTTAAACTGTTGTCCAACCAGTCGATCGACTAATTGCTGATAACTGTTAAAATCACGTCGGTAGAATTGCGGGTGAATCATATCCACCAACTTTCTGTCTACCCAACTTTTAGAATCCTGCAAATATTCCACCAGTCCCCATTCATAAGGACTAGGCGACATCGACAGCAATAAATCTGGATTAATCCCTTTCAATTCTCGGTATAAACGAGCTACAAATTCAGTAATAATATCAGCGCGCCAGTGCAGCCAATGTTGCTCCCTAGGATTGGCTGGGGGTTCTCTCCCGCACTGTTGGCGATAGTTTTCCACAGTTTTAGCATCATAGCCACCTTCACAGGGAAGCGCAATGCGATCGTCTCCTTGAACGCCATGGACAGGATAATTTTTCGCAACTTCCAGTATCAAACTTAGCAGAAAGTCTTGCACTTCGGGGTCTAGAGAGTTCATCCACTCGAAATTATTCTTTTTCAGCAAATTTCCAGTGCGATCGCGCGCCGCCCACTCTGGTTTTTTCGCCAGCAAATGACCACCGTTGAGATTGTAAGAACTCACAAAGCCGTATTCAAACCAAGGAATAACTTTTAAACCGACTCTATTTGCTTCAATAATTAACTCTGCTAAGGGGTCACGTCCTTGATAGCGCGAGTCAATTTCCACTCCAAATTGTTCGCGCATAATTTGAGAAGGATAAGCGGTAAAACCTCGATTCCAGACTACAGGAAATACTGTATTAAATCCCGTATCGGCAAGGAAATCCATTGCTTCTGCAATTCGTGGTTGAGAAGTGAGAACTTTGCAGTCTGTGCTGGGTATCCAGACACCGCGCATTCCAGTGTGATGAGGCGCAAGGGTGGTTGAAATGGCTATTCTATTTTTTGTGTTAACTGGAACTGCAAACTGCTGTTTTAATAAAGATTTGAAATTGCGAATTGCTGACTGGAATGGCTCCAAAAATGGCATTTAGTATAGGAATTTGTTATTTGTTATTTAACTGGTTCCCCGGCTCTGCCTGGGAACCAAGATCCAGAGGCTCTGCCTCGCCAGCTTTTGAGAAACTTGGAGGCAGAGCCTCCGGATCTGTGTTACCACGCAGAGCCTGGTAACAAGCAGTATTTAACTGGTTCCCCGGCTCTGCCTGGGAACCGAGATCCAGAGGCTCTGCCTCGCCAGCTTTTGAGAAACTTGGAGGCAGAGCCTCCGGATCTGTGTTACCACGCAGAGCCTGGTAACAAGCAGTATTTAACTGGTTCCCCGGCTCTGCCTGGGAACCGA
>NZ_JAHRFC010000001.1:10076-18634 GCF_020883015.1 Microcoleus sp. CAWBG640 | reverse complement strand
GATCCAGAGGCTCTGCCTCGCCAGCTTTTGAGAAACTTGGAGGCAGAGCCTCCGGATCTGTGTTACCACGCAGAGCCTGGTAACAAGCAGTATTAAATTTTTTTAACTGGTTCCCCGGCTCTGCCTGGGAACCGAGATCCAGAGGCTCTGCCTCGCCAGCCTTTGGGAAACTTGGAGGCAGAGCCTCCGGATCTGTGTTACCAGGCAGAGCCTGGTAACAAGCAGTATTAAATTTTAGTAGCTTGCCCCTGAAATTGTACTATCGGGTTACTGCCGACAACTGCTGAACCAAAGCTGATTTCAACAGTTCCACCTTATCAGTTTGCTCCCAAGGCAACTCTAAATCAGTGCGTCCAAAGTGACCGTAAGCAGCCACATCTTGATAGAAACGGCCGCCCCTTTCCGCAGGCAAATTCTGCAAGTTAAATGCTTGAATAATCCCCGCTGGACGCAGTTCAAACAACTGCTTCACAACTTCCAAAAGGCGATCGTCATCGACTTTTCCAGTGCCAAAAGTTTCGATCATCATGCTAACAGGCCGCGCCACGCCGATCGCATAACTCAACTGCACTTCACACTTTTCCGCCAAACCGGCCGCCACGATATTTTTAGCCACGTAGCGACAAGCATAAGCCGCGCTGCGGTCTACCTTTGTGGGGTCTTTTCCAGAAAAAGCACCACCACCGTGACGGGAATAACCGCCGTAGGTATCCACAATAATTTTGCGCCCAGTCAAACCTGAATCTCCTTGAGGTCCGCCGATCACAAATTTGCCAGTGGGGTTGACAAGGAAGCGAGTTTCTGCATCTGGTTTGATGGCGATATCCGCAAACACGGGTTCGACAACAGCAGTCCACAGGTCTTCTTTAATTTTGGCTTGAACTGCGGCAGTATCAGTAATATCGCCGATCGCCTCAGTGTGCTGGGTAGAAATTAAGATCGTATCTATGCCCACAGGTTTGCCGTCTTCGTAAACCACGGTAACTTGGCTTTTGCCATCGGGACGTAGATAAGATAACTGACCGGTTTTTCTGACTGCTGCGAGTTGGCGGCAAATCCGGTGGGCTAGGCTAATCGGTAGTGGCATCAATTCCGGCGTTTCGTTGCAAGCAAAGCCGAACATCAAGCCTTGGTCGCCTGCTCCAATGGCGTCCAATTGTTCTTCGCTAGATTGTTCCCGACTTTCCTGGGCTGTATTCACCCCTTGAGCAATATCGGGAGACTGAGCGTCAAGAGCCACCAATACCGAGCAGCTATTGGCGGAAAAACCGTTATCTGCGTGGATGTAGCCAATGTCGGCTATTTTTTTCCGCGCTAATTCTATGTAATTTACCTGGGCTTTGGTGGTAATTTCTCCCGTCAGCAGCATCAAGCCTGTGTTGACAACAACTTCAGCAGCGACGCGACTTTTAGGGTCTTCGGTCAATAAGGCATCTAAAATCGTATCTGAAATTTGATCGCAGATTTTATCGGGATGGCCTTCGGTAACAGATTCAGAGGTGAACAGGTAGCGGCGTGACAATGATTATTTCTCCTTGTGATGTTTTCTAGTTTAGTGGAAGCAGGGTTGGATTTTGAGTAAAGTGACACTACTATAGCAAATTCACACTCCAAGCTCGATCAACAGATCCAATTATTTAAAGATTTGCAGCAACTTTTTTATACTATTGAATAATTTTCCCCTCTCAAATCTCAAACCTAAAATCGGCTGACTGGTATATTTTGGAAGACAGCCCAGTAGCGAAACACAGCGCTGGCGTTGATTGGTATGAGCTTACGCATCTAACTATTTATCAGGGTCTCATCTCGCACAACAACTATGGCAGGAATCCCCAAATCACCAAATTTCATCCAGAGGGTTGCAGACTTAGAATTTCCCGGTGGCCCCATACCCCTGGACTCTCGATTTTATATCGATCGAACTCCAGCCGAAGCGCGAGCTTGTGCAGAAATTGGCAAACCCGGAAGCCTGATTCGGATTAAAGCCCCCAGAAAAATGGGCAAAAGTTCTCTGATGCTACGCATAATTCAAGCGGCACTAGCGCGGGGATACCGCACTGTCACCGTAGATTTTCAGCAAGCGGATGAAGCTGCTTTTGCTAGCTTAGATAAATTTTTGCGATGGCTTTGTGTGAATGCAGCTAGACAACTCAAACTCCCACCCAACTTGGATGATTTCTGGGATGAAGATATGGGCAGCAAAGTAAGCTGTACTATGTATTTTGAAAACTATTTACTAGAAGAAATTCAAACTCCCATTGTCTTGGTACTCAATGAAGTCAATCGAGTATTTGAACGTACAAATATTGCTCAAGAATTCCTGCCACTATTGCGTTCCTGGTACGAACAAGCCAGACTAATTGACACTTGGCAAAAACTCCGCTTGGTCGTGATTCACTCAACAGAAATTTATGTGGCTTTGAGTCTCAATCAATCTCCTTTTAATGTAGGATTACCAATTAAATTGTTAGAATTTAATGTGGAGCAAGTCCAAGAATTAGCGCGACGACATGGGCTGGAATGGAGCGATAGCTATCCAGTGCAGCAATTAATGAAAATGGTAGGAGGACATCCTTATTTAGTTCATTTGGCTCTTTATAACCTAGTAAATTCCTTACAAGATAACCTCCGGGAATGGTCAGCAGAGGCAGGCAAGTATCCGGCGCAAACCGAATTAGAACAACTGCTAAAATTAGCTCCTACTCAAAGCGGAATTTATAGCGAACATATTCAAAGTCAGTCGATAATATTGCAAAAAAATCCCGCCCTATCAGAAGCTTTTCAACAGGTGATAAGTTCTCAAAATAGTATTTACATAGAGCCTTTAATTGCTTATCAGCTAGACAGTATGGGCTTGGTAAAGTTAGAGGCAAATAATTGTCAGGTGTCTTGCGAATTATATCGCTTGTATTTTCAAGAAGAAAAATTGTCCGAGCCTAGGCCAAGGGTTTGTCTGGAAGATTTACAGCAAGAAAATGAAAGGCTACAAGCTTTGGTGAACGTGGACGAACTTACTCAAATTGGGAATAGACGGCATTTTGACAGTTGTTTGCGGGCGGAGTGGAAGCACATGAGTCGTGATGGTTCTCCGATATCTTTAATTTTGTGCGATGTAGATTATTTTAAAGTTTATAATGATACCTATGGACATCAAGCTGGAGATACTTGTTTGCGATCGGTAGCTCAGGCAATTGCTCGATCACTCAAGCATCCTGCTGATGTGGCTGCTCGCTATGGTGGCGAGGAATTTGCGGTGATTTTACCTGGGACTGATGCGTCGGCTGCTGCGATAGTTGCTGAAACAATTAGAGCTAATATTAAATCTTTGAATTTGGTTTTTAAGCATTCAAAAGTTGCTAATTTGCCGAATCCGGTGGTAACAATTAGTTTGGGAATTGCGAGTGTTGTTCCTGGGCCGGAGAATGATATATCAACGCTGGTATTGGCGGCTGATGAGGCTCTTTATGATTCTAAAAGACATGGGCGCGATCGGGCTACTCTGAGTACGCTTTTGAATTTTCGGTTTCCATCTTAATCTTAGTCTACGCAATCGATCGCCCCAAACCCCAAAAAATAAACCAGAAACAAAAAAGTTGAGTAACCGATCGCTCGATCGTCAGAAACCGGGTTTTTGCGAAGATACTTCGTTGTTACCAGAGATTCAGTAAAAAACCCGGTTATGAAGGCGGAGTGCGTAATTCATCCCAAAAATTTGATACAGTAAGCGCGATCGCAACCGGAATGAGGCTTAAATACTCCCTTCATTATCTTAGTCCGCGCAGGCGGACTTCGTTCGTGTAGAAGCGATTTCAATCGCCGAGTAATCAAGGAAATAACTTATCCTTTCATATATTCAACCATCTGCTGTTCCAGCTTCGCCAACAGCGTATCCACATCCGTCGCAGCTTCCTCAAAACAAACAGGAGGTTCCGGCTTAGGTTCAAATAGAATCAACTTAATTTGACCTTCTCCGATCGCCAAAATCGCCACTTCCTTCTCAGGCTTATGAGCGTTCAACACCCCTACAACTTCCTGAATATGACTTCTAACTTGACGGTTCAACTCCTCAACCGCCTCTTTTTTACAATACACAAAACGCGCAGTTTCTGCAATATCAATGGCCAAAATCTCCTCGCTTTCCTCACCCCTTTCCAGAAATAGCCCCCAAGCCAAAGCAGCCAATTCATGTTGATGAGCTTTCACAAACTTATCTAATTTGCGACTCCAGCTATTTTCGTTTGGTTTAGACTCAGGGTTATCAAATAGAAACATTTTCTCTTCTTGCTTATAGAAACTAATATCTTACGGTTATTTGTGATTGGTTATTGGCCGTACCCTGAGCGTAGTCGAAGGGTCGAAGGGTTATTGGTTATTGGTTATTAGAAGAGTGTGAATAACTAATTACCAATGCCCAATGCCCAATGCCCAATGCCCAATGCCCAATGCCCAAAACCGCTGCGTTCTTATTTTATACCAGATTGGACGCGCCAGAGCGACGCATAAACCCCATCATTTTCGATCAGTTGTTCGTGCTGTCCCGATTCTACCACCAGCCCCTCATCCATCACAAAAATGCAGTCAGCATTACGCACTGTGGAAAGACGGTGGGCGATCGCAATTGTAGTCCGATTCTTAGTAATTCGTTCGAGCGATCGCTGAATTGCCGCCTCAGTCTCGTTATCCACCGCCGAAGTAGCCTCATCCAGAATCAAAATCGGCGGATTCTTCAAAACAGCCCTAGCAATAGCAATCCGCTGTCTTTGTCCCCCCGACAATTTTTGACCCCGTTCCCCCACAATTGTCTCGTAACCATCCGGCAATTGCGCGATAAACTCGTGGGCTTCCGCAATTTTTGCAGCATCTATTATATCAGAATTAGTTGCATCAAAACTGCCATAAGCAATATTTTCTGCCACCGTACCATGAAATAAAAATATATCTTGACTCACCAATCCAATCCCTCGGCGCAAATCTTTTAAATTCAGTTGAGTTAATTCAATACCATCCAAAGTGATTTGACCATATTGTACCTCATAAAGCCGCAAAATCAACTTCACCAACGTACTTTTTCCCGAACCAGTAGGGCCAACAATCGCCGTAGTTTTTCCCGCCATTAGCGTCAAGGAAAAATATTGTAAAATCGGTCTTCTTTGATTGTAAGAAAAAGTCACATTTTTAAATTCCAGCGCCCCCTTAATCGAACTGATGGGCAACCGAATATCTCCCGTGCGAATGGCGATCGGAGTATCCAGTAAATCCATCGCCCGATTAGTAGAAGCCATCGCCCGCTGATACTGATCCAGAGTGTCTCCCAGTCGAGTCAAAGGCCACAATAACCTCTGAGTCAAAAACACCAAAACACTGTAAGTTCCCACCGACAATCTGCCAGCCACCACCTCTAAACCACCCAGAAATAGCGTGGCGATAAAGCCCAAGAAAATGATAATCCGAATCAACGGAATAAAAGCAGCAGAAAGGACGATCGCCCTTCGGTTACTTTGGCGATAAGCTTCGCTTTGGTTGGCGATACGCTGCGTCTCATAATCCTCAGAAGTGAAACTTTTAATAGTAGTAATTCCGCTCAAATTATTCGATAATTGACCGTTCAAAAAGCTCACCTTTTCCCGCACATCCGCATAGAGAGGGGCGAGGCGGTTCTGAAAGGCGATCGAACCCCAAACAATAAACGGAATCGGCAGCATAGACAGCACAGCAACAGTCGGAGATGCTGCAAAAAAAGCCGCGCCAATAATAACTACCGTTGTAATTACCTGAATAACATCATTAGCACCACCATCTAAAAAACGCTCCAGTTGATTAATATCGTCATTCAAAATAGAAATTAAACCACCAGTGCTGCGTTCTTCAAAATAAGCTAATTCTAATTCTTGCAAATGACTGTAAGCTTCCAGGCGCAAATCATGCTGAATATTCTGAGCCAAATTCCGCCATAAGTAATCGTAAGCATATTCAAAAATAGACTCCAATGCCCAAACAACCGCGCTCAAAATAGTAATAATTGCCAGTTGCCAAAAAACATCTTTTATGCCCCACTGAGCAATAATTGAATCTTCATTTTTGACCACCACATCAACCGCAATCCCGATTAATGCCGGTGGCGCTAAGTCGAAGAGTTTATTCAGAAATGAACAGATAGTTGCTAGCCAAGCTTGAAGGCGGTAGCGGCGCCCGTATTTCAGCAACCGCTGTAAAGGATGGGTAGATTTAGGGAGATTTGGTGACAATTGAGGACTGGGGGTAATATCAATTCCGATCGCATCGGAATGATTGTTGACAGTTGACAGTTGACAGTTGACAGTTGACAGTTAACTGTGAAACCATTGCTATTATTACATTTCCCTGATTCCTGATTCCTGATTCTTGATTTCTGACCTCCGCCATCTCGGTTAAATCCGTTGCCGAATAGCCTTCTTCCTTCTGTTATATCTTGCACTACTGTCTTCCACCCGTCGAGTGGTTCCAACCCCCCGTCTAACGGACATCTCCCATAATTATTGTGGAACAGGCAGGATGCCTATTCTTGACTGTCTTTTTAGGAGATGTGTAACAGCAGATATTAGCTTAAAATCGACTAAAAAGCTGAGATCAAAAGCTTTTTACCCATCCTAGCGAAGACTTGCGCTATCAGACAGGAGTTTCCACCTCAGAGTGGTTATGGCAACTGCTACTCCGGCCCATGGTGGGGGCGGGTTTTTGAGTCTTTGCGTATCCTTTCAAGCTAAGGAGTGAACCCGCTCCTACCGATGCTGGTAACTCGTACTTAATCCTACGCTTTAAAGGTTAACACAGGCTTCATTTTAGCGACTACATCAACCATTTGCGCCTCTACTTGAGCGTCAATTATTGGTTGAATAGGCTTGTAAGCTGCCGGTGCTTCTTCTATTCTGCGCTCTTGGCGTAAGGTAATACAATCTATGCCAGTTAAACCCAAAGCCGTGTCACTTTTGTCAACACCTTCGCGACTCATATCGAAGCGCGATCTAGCCCTTCCCGCACCGTGAGAAGCCGATCGCAAAAATCGATCGTTTCCCTTACCAATTAGCAGATAAGACGGCGCACCCATCGAACCAGGTATGATTAATGGCTGTTCGAGATAGGCGGGACAAGCACCTTTGCGAGTCACCCAGCCAGCACCTTCCGCTAAAGTGAGATTGTGTGGTAAATCGTAGACTAAAGGAGCTTCGATATCACCAAAAACTTGTCGCAAACGCAGCCGCAAAAGTTCTGCTAACAACAAACGATTCACAAAACCATAGTTAGCCGCTGTTGCTTCCGCTTGGAGATAGCTGTGGACAAGTTCGGGATTTGCCGAGAGAGAGAGGGGGAAAAGCTCTGATTCCGGGTATTTGAGGTTTTTCGGCCAAGCATCGCGCGATCGATCGCGCCACATTCCACCTATATATTTACCCACATTCCGAGAACCGGAGTGAATCATGAAAGCCATTTGTCCCGATCGCACACCCCAAGTATAAGCCCTAGCTTTATCCACAACTTCATCAACCACTTGAATTTCCACAAAGTGATTGCCGCCGCCGATAGTACCTAAGCCACCATCCCTGACTAAGCCGTCGTTTGGGACTAATTCTGCGGGAGCCCATTGGATATCGCCATTCATGGAACCGCCGAGGAAAGTACGCTCGCATTCTGTCGCTAACTGCTCAGAATCGGAATTTACCACACTACCAGTTGTTTTGTCCAACATAGCATCCAGCCATCCGGGAATCCCGTGTTGGAACATAGCGCGAGCAGTTTTTGCCATCATGCTGACATCGCGAGTACCAAAAAAGTAATCGCCTTTCATTAATTCTACAAACCGATCGCGTTTTGCTAAGAATTGGGCGATCGACAAATCAGCAACGTGTAACCGCATCCCGCAGTTAATATCCGAACCGACAGCCGCCGGAATCACCATTCCCGCTGTTTCTACAATAGAGCCGATCGCCACCCCCGAATCACCCGGATGAAAATCTGGAGTAGCGCAGGCGCGGCAAACGCAACCACCTTGAGGATGGCGAACATTAGCCAAACTTGCTAACTGTTTCAGCGCCTTTGCTTCCACCGGAAAACCCTCTGGGAGCAACACTTCTGCTGTTGTACAACTGGCATCTTGCCAGGGTTCTTTTACAGAACTATTGACAGAAATGGAGTATACTTTGTTGTCGTAACTAACATCAAGACCTTGCCGAGACAAAGCTCGCAAAAGCCGATTCAGATTTTTTGGCTGCTGCATAAGTATTCTGTTGCGGGCTGCATAGCAACCCCCACAAATTGAAGAGATGTTGTAGGTAATCAAAGACTTTGGTTCTGATTTTTACTATCAACTGCCAACTGTCAACTGTCAACTGTCAACTGTCAACTATCAACTGTTTACAGAAAATACCTAACCGTCGTTACCACCCGACTTCTTTTCGCCCGCAAAGCCGCCTTCAAAAAGAAAGCAGTTTGATTATGCAGCAATCCCTCCCACCAATTTCGCGTCACAAAAGCCGGAATAATTAGCGTTAAGAAAACTCCCGGCCGCTGTGCTTCAAACAAAG
>NZ_JAHRFC010000001.1:0-9976 GCF_020883015.1 Microcoleus sp. CAWBG640 | reverse complement strand
GCCCGCAAAGCCGCCTTCAAAAAGAAAGCAGTTTGATTATGCAGCAATCCCTCCCACCAATTTCGCGTCACAAAAGCCGGAATAATTAGCGTTAAGAAAACTCCCGGCCGCTGTGCTTCAAACAAAGTCAAAAAGTGAGTCAAAGCCTCACCCACAGAACGATAAGGAGATTCTAAAATTTCCAAAGGAATATCAGACTGCAAATCTTGCCAAGATGCTTCTAATTTAGCTCTATCTGTCAAACCAATATCAACGTGAACGGCCACAACTTCATCAGCAATTAAACGAGCATAATCAAGAGCCTCCAAAGTTCCCCGATGCAACTGTCCTACTAATACCACCGCCGGATGTGTTGCCACCTTAACTGTAGGTCTGGGAGGATAGGACTTCGGTTCTACTCCCTGAATGCTCAAACGAGCAGCTACATACCGATAGTGCCGCCGAACAGCTAAAAATAAACTAACCACGATCGGAATAGTGACTACCACAACCCAAGCCCCCAACAGGAATTTGGTGGCGATAATTACACCCAAAACTAACAATGTTGCCAATGCACCGACACCGTTCATCACAGCACTAGCTTGCCATCCTTTCCCCCGCTCTTTCAGCCAGTGAATTACCATCCCCGACTGAGAGAGAGTAAAAGAAGTAAAAACTCCCACTGCATAGAGGGGAATCACCGCCGTAGTCTCGCCTCGGAAGATGACAATTAAAAATGCAGCGCAGAGACTCAGCAGGGTAATTCCATTAGAATAAACCAGGCGATCGCCCAAAAGCGACAACTGTCTGGGCAAAAAACCATCTCGCGCCAAAAAATAACAAAGTCGCGGAAAATCTGCATAACTGGTATTCGCCGCCAACAGCAAAATCAACAGAGTTGCCGCCTGCAAATAATAGTAAAATACACCCAATCCAAAAATATTTTTTCCTAACACCGAAAGTAGGGTTTCATGTTCGCTAGGAATTACTTGATAAATATGAGCCAAGTAACTAATTCCCAAAAACATTACTCCCAAAATTACCCCCAAATAGGTCAAAGTCAGTCGTGCATTTTTCCATTCAGGAGGCTTAAAAGCCAACACTCCATCGGAGATAGCTTCCACTCCAGTCAGGGCAGTACAACCAGCAGCAAAGGCGCGGGCGATCAGAAATAATCCTAAAGGTTCAGAGGCGGGAATATTTTCTAATTTTGGCAAAACGTGACCTGTGGCTTGTTGATATAAACCACAGGAAATTAAGATAAAAATGCCTACGATAAACGCATAGGTAGGAACCATAAATATTTTGCCAGATTCCCGCAATCCCCTGAGATTGGCAAACATGATCAGGACAATAAAAAACAAGCACATTTCCACCGTGTAGGATTGCAATCCCGGCACTGCGGAAGTTAAGGCCGCCACCCCAGCCGAAATACTCACAGTTACAGTTAAAATGTAGTCAATCATCAGGGAAGCCGCTGCAATTAAACCTGGATAAATACCCAAGTTTTCTCGCGCTACAATGTATGCACCACCGCCATTTGGGTAAGCTTTAATCGTCTGTCGATAGGAAAGTGCTACTATCCCCAAGAGTAAAATAATAATTGCAGAGATAGGCAAGGATAAGCTCAAACTGCTGCTACCTGCTAGTAATAATACCAGCAAAGTTTCTTGAGTAGCGTAGGCAACAGACGAAAGTGCATCGGAAGCAAGAACAGCTAATCCAGTAGCGTTGCTCAACCGTTCGTGAACAGATGCACTGGTAGGTAGAGATTCACCCAGTAAAACTCGCTTGAGTCGAGAATAAGTATACATTGAAAGCCAATATATAGACGTTGACAATCATAATCTAGACTGCGACCTTAGCAAGTAAATTTTTACGTAGGTTTTTAATTTTTAACTTTTTAGTTGGAATTGCTTAACCCGTAGCTGCTTCTGGTGTCTTGAGTCAGGTTCAGCTTGTTTTCCAGAGTTGCCCAATCTTCAGCCTCGATATCGCCAATCAATGTATCGAGACAGTCGCGGTAAATCCAGAGCGATCGCAATAATTCCACTCGATTGTACTTGGCTACCATCACTCCCAACTCAGGATTCCCACCACCAACCCTACTGGTGTCTCGAAAGCCTGAACTGGCCAAATGTTGCGCTAGCTTAATAATATCCCGATCGCTCTCGTTGGCGCAGGCCGCCAGCAGTGTCGCGCTCGCCATGATTGGCAAATGAGAAATCCAAGCCACAGCTCGATCGTGTTCTGCGGGCCCACAGCGGTAAATTTTAGCACCTAGCGATCGAGCAATCTCCTCCACCCTTTCCACCGCAGCCACCGGCGTTTGAGCAGTGGGAGTCACCACATAGGGCCGGTCCACAAATAAATCCGACACCGCCGCCTCAATTCCGCTCTCGGCAGTCCCCGCCATTGGGTGTCCCCCCACAAAATTTGGCCACAGAGATGATAGGGACTGGACTATGGGTGTTTTTACCGAACCCACATCAGTTAGAATAGTATCAGGGGAAAGATGAGGTACTAACTGTTGGGCGATCGACTCGATCGACCCCAAGGGCGTGCATATAAAAACCACATCGGCTACTGCCATGTCAGACAGATGGACACTGGCTTTATCCACAACACCGCGGGCGATCGCCCTGTGGCAAGTTTGCTCCCGGCTAGAAACCCCAAAAACCGAAAAACCGCGCGATCGTAAATCCAGCCCGATCGACCCGCCTATCAAACCCAATCCTACAATACCAATATTCATAACTATAAAATGGAGACATTTGTTTGGTGCTCGACGCACTCTTGACTATAAAACCCCGTTGCCTGTCTCTTGTCAAACTCAGGATTTTGGTAAGGCGTAGTTTCTGGGGGGATTTACCTGTAAAACCGCGTTCTTTTTAACGCTAGGGCTAGCAACTTTTGGTCTTTTGTTGATTTTAACAATTATGATTCAAACTGAATCTTCTCAAAAATGAGCGATCGCCACTCCAATTGTATTATAATCATTCAATTACTTTTTAGGCAAAAGTAAATATTTTAAATCCGACTACTTCATCGAGGCTCAAATGCGGCGAAAAACACAGACAGATGGTTGAAGAATAAATTTATTCCAGAAAGGTCAGAAATGGTGAGTTCCACCAAGATTGCCTGTGGAGCGGCTCGACAAGAGTAACAGTAATTCTTAGACCGCGATGAAGCAGGAAGTTAAAACCAAAACTAGCTTGGTCCAGTTAAGTCTAGACTTAAACAGCTTTGGATAAATTTAACAGAACGGTTCTCAGTCTTCCATCTTTTTTCTATAGGGTGCCGTCCCCATGACAGTCGAGGAACTCCTTACAAAATATGCCACCGGAGAGAGAAACTTTGCCGGTATCAACCTGACTGAGGCAAACCTCAGCGGAGTCAACTTGAGCGGAGCCAACCTCAAGGGTGCGAATCTGAGTGTCGCCAACCTCAGCGGAGCCAACCTCAGCAAAACCAACCTCACCGGGGCCAAACTCAACATCGCCAGACTCAGCGGAGCCCATCTCGGTGGAGCCAACCTCACCGACGCCGACCTCAACGTCGCATACCTAGTGCGAGTTGACCTCAAAAGAGCCATACTCACAGGAGCCAAACTGATCAGAGCCGAACTGATTCGAGCCGAACTCAGTGGTGCCAACCTAAGTGGTGCAAACCTCAGCGGTGCCACCCTCACCGAAGCCACCCTGCGGGGAGCTAACCTCAGCCAAGCCAACCTTCGAGGTGCAAACCTCAGTGGCACATCCTTGACTGGGGCAAACCTGGAACAAGCAAACTTGCAAGGGGCCGACCTCAGCCGAGCCGACCTCAGCGGTGCAGACTTGCGAGGTACAGAACTCCGACAAGCCAACCTGACTCAAGCTATACTCAGCGGGGCCGACCTCAGCGGGGTTAACCTTCGCTGGGCTATCCTCAGCGGCTGCAATCTCCGCTGGGCGGATCTCAGCGAAGCCAAACTCAGCGGTGCTGACTTGAGCCGAGCCGACCTCTGCCACGCTAACTTGCTCAATGCCAGCTTAGTCCACGCCGACCTCTCCAATGCTTATCTGATTCGAGCCGACTGGATTGGGGCAGACTTAACCGGTGCCACTTTAACCGGAGCCAAACTCCACGCTGTTTCCCGGCTCGGTATCAAAACCGAAGGCATGACTTGCAAGTGGGTTGACCTCAGTCCCAACGGCGATCACAGCCAAATTTACTGGCTAAATCCCGGAGGCGGCACCCAGGAGTTTTTTCACTCCTCCTTGCCTACAGTTCGGATTGTGATTGATGCCCCCTTAGACCAAGGCGCTCATTTTGCACTAGCTGCAACTTATTACCAAATTACTCAACAATACCCTGGTTTAAGCGAGCCACCAACCATCGAAGTCAACTCTAGGCGCACCACACTTGCTTTTAAAATGGACAGTGATGATAAGTTATTCGCCACCGCTTACGTCGCCATAATTCCCTTTAACGACGCGGCCATCACTCAAAAAAATCTGATAGCCTTGATGAAAATGATTCAATCCCATGATGCAGGCAATCTCAATGTCAAAGAATCCAAACACGTCCAACATTCCAGCAAAGCCCTCAACCAAGCTATCAGCAAAGTAGATCAAATCAAAATATCTAATTCTTTTCCCAAAATAGGGGCCAGTATCAACTTCTTTCAGATACCTACACAAATGATATTAATTAATTCCCGCGACCAAAGGCTCAGCGTATATCACCACCAAGCTTTTGGCAAGCGCCTGATTAAAAAATATGACCCCAATAACTCAACATCAGGCAAGTTCGTGGAAAGTAGCAAATTATCTCAGACTAATCTCAGTAATGTTTTAGATTTTATCAAAGGCTTCCATAACATTGATGTCTAAGCATATTGCCTCAAATTGCCAAAATTGCTTATTCTAAAGCTTTGCGATCGCTAAAAAAATCTAGGAGATAGATCAGCATGGACGCCGCAGAACTCCAAGCCAAATATGCAGCAGGAGAAAGGGATTTTACTGCCATCCTGCTGTGCGAAGCCAATCTCAGCAGAATCGATCTGAGCGGGGCTAATTTCACCGAAGCAATCTTAAGCCTGACTAACTTGAGCGGAGCTAATCTCGGTGGCACCAATCTCAGAAAAGCCAAGCTCAATGTTGCTAGACTCAGCGGTGCTAATCTCAACAAAGCTAATCTCAGTGGTGCAATCCTCAACGTAGCTAATTTGATTCGAGCTGACCTCCGGGAGGCTCAACTGGTGGAAGCTACACTGATCAGGGCTGAACTGATTCGAGCCGACTTTAGCAATGCCAATCTCAGCGGTGCTAACCTCAGCGAAGCAGATTTGAGAGAAGCAACTCTCCGAGAAGCCAATTTAGAACAAGCAGACCTTAACGGAGCTCATCTCAGAGGTGCTTGTCTCACGGGGGCTAACTTGGAACGGGCAAATTTGCACAGGGCTGACCTCAGCAGGGCTGATCTCAGAGGAGTTAACCTCTGCAATGCCGAACTCAGACAAGCTAATCTGTCTCAGGCTAACCTCAGTGGTGCCGACTTACGAGGTGCTAATCTCCGCTGGACTGACCTCAGTGGGACTAACCTGACTGGCGCGGACCTCGGTGAAGCGAGGTTGAGCGGGGCCAATTTATACGGAGCCAATTTGAGTAATGTCAACCTGTTGAATGCTACTCTGGTACACGCGGATTTGACCCAAGCCAACTTGATTCATGCTGATTGGGTAGGTGCTGATTTGACTGGTGCTGCTTTGACGGGGGCAAAAATTTACGCTGTATCGAGATTTGGTTTGAAAGCAGATGATATTACTTGCGATTGGGTTGACCTCAGTCCCAATGGCGATCGCAGCCATATTCAGCGTTTCACTGCCGAAGAAGCTCAAAAGTATTTTAATGCTACGCCACCTACGGTGCAAATTATTGTCGATCGACCCCTAGACCCCAACGCTAACTTTATCCTGGCAGCCACCTACCGCCAAATTGCCCGCCAATACCCAGGCTTGAGCAATCCTCCTAGTATCGAAGTTAACTCCCGACGCACCATCATATCGTTTAGAATTGACCAGGACGAACAACTCTTTCCCACTGCCTTCGTTGCCATCATTCCCTTTAGCGACGCGGCATTTACTCAGAAAAATATTATCACTCTACTGAGGATGATTCAACCACAAACTGGCAATAACCTTGGGGTCAGAGTTTCCAACTTGGTAGCGCAATTGAGCGTGGCTTTGACCCAAACTATTAGAAAAATAGGAGAGATGAAAATTCAGCCTGTGCGCCTGGATAATGAAACTGTATCGACTTTTTTTCAGTCTCCGACCCAAACTATACTTTCCAATTCCAGTGCCGAAAGTTTGATGGTTCACTATCACCCAGATTTTGGCAGACATTTGATAAATTTACCAGGGGTAAATAAAACGGCAATTAATCCTACCATTAAAGCCCAAAGACTCACAACTCCACCTATAAACACGGTTGTTGAGTTTATTAAAGGCTTTTATCAACTAGGTGATTAGATATCATCAATTCAGTCTCAAGTATTTTTATTTATTTGTATATGCCAAGTAAATTCTAGCATAATTAAGGTAAAGAAAATGGAAATAGCAGCACTTCTGAATAGATTTGAACTGGTGAAAAAATACACAGAAGGCAACAGAGATTTTACGGAAATCAACCTGAATGAAGCAAATCTTAGTCGGATCAATCTCAGTCAATCAATTTTGAGAAAAGCGACTTTATTTGTCACCAACATCGGCGGTGCTAACTTGAGCGAATGTGACTTGACAGAAGCTAATCTGAATGTGGCAAGACTCAGCAATACCAATCTGACGCGAGCAATCTTAAATGGCGCTACTATTAATGTTGCCAACATTGTGCAAGCTAACTTAACAGAAGCTCAATTAATTGGAGCATCCCTGATTAGAAGTGAATTAATCAGAGCCGAACTCAGCAAAGCTAACTTCACCGGAGCTAACCTGACTCAAGCAGATTTAAGAGAGGTACAAATTACCGGTACTAACCTCAGTGGTGCTAATCTTTCTGGTGCAAACCTCCGAGGTGCCTCTGGTTCATCAGCTAACTTTGAAGAAGCTAACTTACATGGGGCTGATTTGACTAAAGCAGAGCTTAAAGAAGTTAATTTTAGCAATGCGGATATGAGACAAGCTTCTTTACAGGAGGTAGATCTCAGTGGCGCGGATTTAAGCGGAGCCAACCTTACCTGGGCAGATTTGAGCGGTGCTAATCTCAACGGCGCTGATTTGAGCGATGCTCAATTGAGTGGTGCTAACTTGAATTTAGCAGATTTAAGCAATGCTAATTTAGCAAATGCTAGTTTGATTCACGCTGATTTGACCGAAACAAATTTGATGCACGCCGATTGGGTAGGTGCTGATTTGACGGGAGCAAATTTAACAGGGGTAAAAATTTATTTGCTGCCGCGATTTGGGGTGAAAGTAGATGACATTACGTGCGAATGGGTCGATCTCAGCCCTAGGGGCGATCGCACTCAGATTCAAAAATTTAATTCCCCCTCAGAATCGATAAAATTTTTAAATCACAAACCGGCGCTAGTACAAATTGTAGTTGATGCCCTGTTAGACCCGTCAGCAAACACCGCTTTAGCAACAGCTTACTACGAAATAGCTCGGTATTATCCGACAATGAGTTCTTCTCCCAATATTGAAATTGACTATCGTCGGACAACAATCACTTTTAGATTTGAGAGCGATGAGCATTTATTACCATCAGCTTTTTTAGCAGTTCTTCCTTTTGACGACTCTATAGAAATTCATAAAAATATTGTAGAAATTGGCAAAAAAATTCTCAATCAAGATCTGGGTAAAAAACGGATAGTGCAGTTGTGTAAAGAATTGAATGCTGCTATAAATAATATCAGAGAGGTCAAGAAATTGGTGTTAGCAAAAAAAGCTGAATATGAAACTAAATTTTTTGATTCACCTACCAAAACTATTTTAATCAGTTCGGGAATGCAGAGTTTGATTGTACATCATAACCCGAATTTTGGTAAGCGAGGTCAAAATCATCGCAGCAGTAAGTTCAGTGTGTCTGTGGGTCAATCATTAGTTGATTTTATGGCAAGTTTTGATTATGTTGATTGAGGAATCTTAACTGCAAAATCAATTGATTGAGGTAGACGTCCACAACTCGCTGCTCCGTTTCCTGCGATCGCACTCCGAGCCACACTGGCCACATCATTTAACGATGGCGCGTCTGGTGGCGCGGGCTTTACGTTTGGGGCGCAGCGCTCTGATTCAAACAGGGCTCCCCGCAGGAGCTCACCAACAACGGTATCGAGTCAGTTATTTGATGCCGATTTTGATGTGGCCCGAACCTGTAATTTTAGTCGCTCCGCCACGGGCGATCGAGTATTTGAAAGCAGTGGAAATCCCTCGATTGCAAGAGTGGCTCGAAACCGATCGCCCTATCGCCACTAATGACCAAAATGCCGATTTTTCAGGACTCATGCTAGTAGAGCCGCAATCTTGGTTAGCATCGCACTTGGGGAGTGATGCGCAACCACAGAGCCAAATTCCGACAATTATTGACGGTGTAGACGACTTGGAAGTTTGGACGCGCCAGCAATTGACGGTGTGTTTGCATCCGGGAGATTGGAATGACTTAATGTTGGCTGTACCCAGCCAAGCCGATGCTATCCTGCAAGGGCGAGTGTTGTTAACACGAGCTTGCTTTCAGCATCCAGCTAAGCCGGATGAGTGCTATTTGCTAGAAACCCCAGAGCAAAATATCTTGGAGGGGCTGTTTGAACAGATTAATCTTCGTTCGATCGAGTCTTCCACCCCGATGCCTGCTGCTTGGAGCAAATTTTGGCACCGGTGGGAAAGCAACGGAAAACTGAGGTGGGCCCAAATCAATCGTGAGGCTGGGTCATTTTCTCTGTACTGCGCGCCGGTGCAGGTGGCGGAGGTTTTGGGCAAAATTTGGCAGGATCGGCCAGTGGTGTTGATTGGTGGGGCGGTGGATTTGGAACCAAAGGCGCCGATTTTTCGGCAAATGCTGGGACTTCCAGAATTGACTAGCGTTAAATTTTCGCCCGATCGACAAAGCGAATTAATTCAACTTTACATCCCCGACGGATTGCCGCTACCAAATACGCCGGAATTTCAGGGAGTTTTAATTCAGGAAATTCGGACTTTGCTATTTATGAGTTTGTCCGTGGCGGGTTTAACGGTGCTGATTGTGGGAGATGTACCGCTGAAGGCTAGAATGGCCACGAGGCTGGCTTCTGAGTTTGGTTCGAGGGTGCGGGTAGAAACCACAGATGTGGGGGAGAATGGGATTTTGGTGACTGGCTGGGAATTTTGGCGGGAAAATCAGGGGGAATTGAGCGCCCCTCATTTACTGGCGATCGCCACTTTACCACTTCCTTCCATGGAAAATCCTGTGGTGATGGCGCGGGTGGCTTATTATAAGGAACGGCGTCAGGATTGGTTTCGGTTGTATTTGTTGCCGGCGGCGTTGAATGAGTTACAAAGGGCGATCGCACCTGTGCGAGAAAGACAGGGCGTAGTGGCGATTTTCGACAACCGAGTGATTTACCGTAGTTATGGACAGCAAATTTTAGCGGCGATGAGTCCCTTTGCGAGGATTGATTATTTGGATACTACTTGGTTAACTCAGGCGTAATAAAGCCTGCCTTAAGATGATTGATATCAATTCCGGTTGTATCGGAATGATTTAACCGCGAAGGCGCTAAGGACGCGAAGGAAGAGAAGAGAGTGTTGAATACGGGACTATGAAGAGAGGATTTTAGGTGATTAGGTAGATACTGTCTTGGCGACAGTATCTACGGGAATTATGGCGATGGATTCACAGAACTTTTAATAACCAGGTTCCTCTTCGTATTCAGGAGTCTTAGTCTTCTCAGGGATATTCACGCGAGGAGCCTTGTAAGGCTTCGGCGCTTCATCATCAGCCCAAGCATCGGCTTCCACATCATCCTCGTACTCGTATTCCAC